>NZ_JCAQHY010000140.1:0-45207 GCF_059621045.1 Vagococcus sp. WN80Y | reverse complement strand
TTGGTCATAAATTGGCCTAATCAACTCAATGCACAAAAAATATCTTGGCGATTATCAGTTATTCTGATTGTCACCAAGATATTTTTCTGTTTTAAGAGAGTTTTGTCCCACCCTCTTTTTGATACTATTGAGCGATGTTAATCATCTGTCTCCATTGATAAAAGTAGGGCAACTCTAAGTTGAATACTTAAATGAGGATCATCAATTGACTTACCAAATAGTTGTGAACATTTGGTAATCCGATACTTGACTGTATTACGATGTATAAAGAGTTCCTCAGCTGTTTCTGTAATGCGGCATTGATTATTCAAATAGGTATTGAGAGTTTTTCTTAATTCTAAATCACTCTCATTATCAGGGTAAGCCAAATTCTTAAGCATGGCGATACAGAAATAGCGAATGTCATCGGCTGAAACATGTTCGACCAAGCTTTTAATGCCTTGATTTTCATACAAATAAAGTGGAGAATCATGGCGAGGATTGGCTTGTTTAAGACTTTCCATCGCTTCGTTGTAAGAAAAACGGAATAGGTGAATTTCAGCAACGGGGTTGCCAATACCAAAACTAACGGAGATTCCTAAACTGTTTTTGATAGTTTCATGAATGCCCATCAACATGCCTTGAACATCTTTTTCGGGCTTTTGAAAAAGCAATCCGACTCGCCGTTTGTTAGAAAGTGGAAAAGAAACAGTGCTGTTTGCATATTTTTTTGACTCTGTATAAAACCACTCAAACATTAATTCTTCGATTTCTTCGCTATGAAACTCGAATTGCTTCGGAATGGTCATTTCAGCAATTACTGCTCGGTAGCTATTACTTTTGATAATGTTAAATGGTTTTCCGTAATCAATCCAGTTGTCAATTTCCGGATCAACATCAAAATTTTTATCTGTTAACTTAGTGAAAAATTCTTTTTTAGCGGCACCTTCATTAATCATTAGGAGGTGATCCTTATAAATTGTATAAGATAAGACGCTAATGGCTTGTTCAATCGCAAGTTGAGAGAATGGGTACGGAAATTGATCGGATTTTAAAATAACTAGCATATGAGGGAAAATATGATTATTACCAATCGGATACATAGTGATTAATAATGACTGATCTTCTCCCGTTTCTTTAACAATTGAATGAGTTTTACCTTGATTATGGCTTTGACGAATCTCATCTTTTAATTCTTGGAAATGTTCTTGACTCAATAAATCATTCATCTTAAACCCACGGCTTGTTGCCTGAATTTCTCCAAAAGAATTTAAAATGAAAATAGGTCGTTTAATGAGTGAGCTTAAGTGATTGATTAGAGAGTTGACCGAAGCCCCTTTCATCATCATATTAGAAAATTTTCTCTGAATATCAAGGGCGAAATACATGAGCTCTGTGTGGTTGTCCCAAATATATGAGAGAAGCTGATGAGAAATATCACCTAATGTACGGGAAACTGGAATTTGAATCAGTGGAAATCCCAGTTCATCTGCAACGGCAATGATTTCTGGATCTAACTCGCTGATAAAGCGTCCGAGTTTAATGGCAATTCCTGCGCTTGGGAGCGCATTTAAGGTTCTGATTAATTCACAAAGTGCTAGAGGGTTATCCTTAAAGGCCATAGCAGTAGTTAATAGCAGAGCGTTTTGTGGCAAATAGCCAGACATATCTGGTGTTTCTGAAATTTCTATTGTATCAACAACACGTGATAAATCGGCGTGTTGATTAAGTAAGGTTAGATCGGAAAAACGTGGTACATCAAGTATTTCTTTTATCGTTGACATGCTAAAAACTCCTTCATTGTTCCATTACGTCTATTCTACTAAAAATAGGACTAAAGGGAAAGAAAAAGCTGAGAGGTAGAGTGGCTTTATTAGGTAAGAGGATCTATTTGCCTTTTTCTTGCTTTTATTACCTAGAAAGAGAGTGAGTCATTTTTATGAAAGGTGATATTAAGGGATTTTCAAAACTAATCTCATAATTTCGACGATTATATGAGTCATGTTAGCTGAATTAATGGTTTAATCTTAATTAGACAACCTAGTTAATAGTGTGATATAACTAAATAAATAGCAACCATTAAAAGTAGTTGCCAGCAGCGTGTGACAATTAATAGAAAAACAACATTCATTTAGACGATGTATGCTTTTAGCGTACATGAACGAATCGAGAAAAACTTAATATATAACGATGGTTAATACATATCTTTACTTTTAAGGATAAAATGAAGGTGGGAAATTATAATTTTCAAGGACCAAGCTGCTTGGAGTGGCAATGATAAAATAACTATTTTTAAAAACCAGACGTACGCTTTTAACGTACATAGACGAATCGAGAAAAATCAATAACGAGGTCTAGTGCACATCTTCCTTTTTAAGGATTAAAATGAAGGTGGAAAGCTTGTTTGATAGTTAGCCAAACCGATTCTTAAGGAGGTTGACTACTCAAATCAACAATGATAAAATAACGATATTTTGAAAGTGTATGTACACTTTTAGCGTACATGAGCAAATCGATAAAAAACGATGGCTAGTGTTTGTTTTCACTTTTTTGGCCTGAAATGAAAACAAAAGGTTATTTTACCAGCTAGATCAGCTCAATTTGGTAAGGATAAAATAACATTTTTTTGAAAAGCTGTGTATGCCTTTAGCGTACATGAACGAATCGAGAAAATGTAAATAAATAACGTAATAGATTATTAGCAGAGGCTGCTTAAAAGCGACCGACATAAATTAAAGAGAGACTCAACAGTGGTGACTTACCGAAAATTCGGATAAAGTCGTCACTGTTGAGTGTTTTTTATTGAAATTGGCTCTGGTTAGATGAAGAAATCACTCAGACTATCATGATAGTCTGTTAACTAAGATAGTACATTATCTTAATCTTACAGAAAAGGAGAGAGAACAGTGGCAATTAAACTTTATGATTCTGAATTAAATGTCATGGAGGTTATATGGGAGCACGGTGATTTAACTGTCCTAGAGATAGTCAAAATTTTAAAGGAAAAAATAGATTGGAATCGCAACACGACGTATACTGTAATAAAAAATGCATAAAAAAAGAAGTGATTGAACGTCGAGAGCCCAACTTTCTTTGTTATGAATTAGTTAGTAAGGAAGATATTCAAACGCAAGAAGCGACGTTATTGATAGATAAAATGTTTTCAGGTTCGGTTGAAAATTTATTGACAACTCTTGTAGGAAGTCAGTATATTTCTAAGGACGAGATTGAACACCTGAAGAGATACATCGACCAAATGGATGATGAGACTGATGGAAAAAATAGTTGAGTTGAATATAAAGGTGGGGGTATTCATTTTATTTCTGATAACTTGCTACAATTATTGGCGAATGATTTCCTATTTTAATGAAGCTGTTCCACTTGAGGCGTCATCTGAGCTTGAGCAACTAATGAGAGATCAAGCGTTATCAAGGAAGATTAAGCTAAAATCCTTTGATAAAATTTCCACTCCTTTAGTTATAGGAATCATTCATCCAACACTTATTTTTCCTAAAAATTTAGATTTTACTAAAAAAGATGAACTAGCTCATATTGTAACGCATGAATGTATCCATATTAAACGGTTTGACAATCTTATTAAGTTGATGATGATGGTTGCTTTATGTTTGTATTGGTGGAATCCATAGGAAATAGCTGTAAAAAAGCTTATTCACTTACCTTATTAGGAACAGTTGAAAAAAGGCAATCTTTTTTTTCAATCATGCAGACTTTCGCTAAATCCCCTTTACAAGAAAGGCTAAAATTTATTATGACCTATGAAACTAAAAGTAAATTGAATCGTTCTTTAGGCTATCTTCTTATTGGCTCTACTTTGACACTATTTGTAACAGTAACGACCATGTCAAAACAAGAAGCACAGCGTGTCGGATCAGAACAAACAGTCCCAGTGCTAGTACCCACGCCAACAGAAGGTAATAAACTGCCTCAAACAAAAGAAGAAGTGACTACTCGCATGACTAATGCAACAAATTACTATAAGAGTGCAGTGGGTACCTTTGAGGAGAGTTCTCAGAAGGGTAAGCATACTGTCGATTTTTCTGTTTTAAATGATGGAACGTATAAAACATATAAAAAAACGGTCAGTCAATATGAAGAGTCAAATACCACTTCGATTTATTTAAGTGATGATCGCTATCAGATAGAGTATCAGGAATTGGAAGATGGGAGACTAAGTGAAGTGAGTCGAGAAAGCATTGACCAAGATGCACTTAGTTCTTTAAAAGCAGCCAAGGATCATGTTACTACGTTGGCTAGTAGGCTCTCAAAAGATGAAGAGGGGAATTTGATGGTTGACTATAAAATACAGCCTTTAGATATCCGTTATTCTCAAAGCGTTCTACTTCCTGAGCAACTGGTTAGTCGTTACAATCCCACCAGTTACTACTTTGCCTGCATAAGGATCACGTTTACTAATTTTTTCCAGATAAGGCGCAATTTTCTTATCCAAAGTGGTTAGTGTAGCGGATACTACCCAGCTCTCTTTTGGCAGGTCTTTATAAAATTTTTCTGGTTTACCGAAAGCAGGATTTTGATCAGCAAGATGTTTCCAAAGTGACCAACTACCGCCGGGTTCATGGGTGATTGGGGCAGGATGGTCATTATCACCATAGGTTGTACTTTCAGTAATACTGCCATTTGTGACAAATACTAAGTCATTTTCGGTTAGATTAATATGTTTTTCTTGCCCACTGATTTCAACAACTAAAACATTCGCTTGTAATTGATTGTCTTGTTGTTCTACTAAAATATTTTTTACGGTTGTCTCATATTGAAAATGAACACCATGAGCTTCCAAGTATTTAACTAATGGCAATACTAAGGATTCGTATTGATTGTATTTGGTGAATTTTAAGGCAGATAAATCTGGCAGGCCGTCAATATGATGGATAAAGCGCATGATATAACGGCGCATCTCCAAAGCAGAATGCCATGTCTCAAAGGCAAACATAGAAGACCAATAAATCCAGAAATTTGATTCAAAAAACTCGTCAGAGAAGACATCAGTAATTTTTTTGTCTTGCAATAACTCTTCAGAGGTTAGAAAAAGTTTGACGATTTCTTCAGCAGCTTTATCAGACAGAGTGAACTGTCCATCAGTTGGGATGCGACGTCCACGATTTTCAATGACACGACAATTGGAAGAGTTAGGGTCCTCTTTATTGAGCCAGTAGAATTCGTCAAGTACAGAGGCGTCTTCTACTTCTAAAGAAGGCACAGAACGGAATAAATCCCACAAGCATTCAAAATGGTTTTCCATCTCACGACCACCGCGAATAATAAAGCCACGGCTGGGGTGATCGATCCCATCTAGGCTACCACCAGGAATTGGTAATTCTTCAAGAATATGGATATTTTCACCTTTCATTTGACCATCACGAACTAAAAAAGCGGCTGCTGAAAGTGAAGCTAAGCCCGAACCAACTAAATAAGCTGATTTTTGGTCAACATTTTCTGGTTTTTTAGGCCGTGTAAATGCTTCATAATTCCCATTACTTCTATACATAAGATACACCCTTTCTTCTTTTGTTACGTTTATTATGGAAGATAGAGTACCTTTTTGCAACTGTTAACCCCTCAAATAATTATTTGTTTGTATAACGGATATAATGTATTTGTAGAGAGGCAAAATTAACCAGTGTTATAAAAAACTATGAATGATGGATGAGAATTTAACAGGAAAGAATGGTTTGCTATCTCTTAGCTTTTAGAGGGGTCTTTTTTGTTATGCTTTTTTTTAAGAGCTTACTTATTTTGGCATAATGAACTAATTTTTTGTACTCTTTTTTTGATAGAATGACATTTGAGGAAAAAGGAATGTTAAAATGTCTGGTTAAGCGACGATAAGAGTCTTCTTGAGTGAGACTCTCTAGCTTCCATCTATAATAAAGAAGGTTAGAATTTTTGGGGAAAGTTGTTTCATAGATCCGCCAATAAAAAAGAATATCAGAGAGTCTATTTTCTAATTGTCTGTATTTAGTTCTTTTTAAGAACATCTCTCTAAATTCTCCTTTCTTGATTTAATGAGATTATTTCTTTGAGAAAGTATTTTTCCCAAGAAAAAACGTCAGTCTTTTAGACCAACGCTGATTTGAGTTGATTATTACGATAAGCGTCATAATTAGTATAGCATTAATTAATAAAAAAAGAAGAGATTCTTTTGTTGCTTGACTGTTAAAGTGACATTTTCAAGAAGACGAAGATATGATACACTAATAAGAAATAGGATGAAAAAAATGACTCAGTTAATGATTACTAAACCTAAAGCGTTTATTCAATTTTCAAATCAGCGGAGGGAAGAATTTAGTAGCTTCAATTTGCACGATTACTTCATTTTTTTGCTGATTTTAAGGCTCATGGTATTAGCACGTCGATGATGTTGGAGATGCTGATCGTTCTGAAAAATAGAGACTATATAAAAAGAGACGTTAATCCCAAAAGTAGACGAATGACTTTCATTTTTCTATCTGAAAAAATGATAAATTGCAAGCTACAGATGACAAACTAAAATCAATTTCAGGATTATATGTTGTAGGGAATGATGTCGCTGGATTCTATGAAAATAATACTGTTTATCCGTCATACGAGGGATTAGCAACAGGATTCGCTTGGAATTCAAGGCGAATTGCAGGAGAAGATGAGGCTAAAAAAGTAAAGTAACTAACAAAAAAATAGTCTTCCACTTGAACTAGTAATGATTGCTAATTCAAGTGGAAGACTATTTGGTTAAATGGTAACTATAGTCAAGTAAAGAGCTTATTTCTTTCATTGAAATACTACCATCAAGAGCTATAGAAAGCCAATTAGATTTGTTCATATGATAGGCAGGGAAAAAGCCTTCTTTTTGCCTGAGACTTCCGATTAGCTCGGGCTCAAGTTTAAGTGTGATAACATCTATTAGGTGATCTCCTTCTAGTCCGATTTTTTGGTGAGGAATTGTCATTATGATTCCATACCATTTTTGATTTTCTGTATGTCTTAGAACAGCTATTTTTGGAGAGCGTTTAAAAGGATAATCTGGAAGAGTTTGATAGGTAGTTTTCACATAAGTAAGTAATTGCTCTTTAGTCATTTTAGTCACCGTCATTCCAACTAGCTTTACTGAATGCTAATTTATTATTCCTAATTATATCAAAGATATCCCTATTTATCCCTACTAGTTACTCAATAATTTGAAAAATAGTGTCCAATGGTTGACGTTTTTTAGAGGTAGCTCCTTAGCTCGGTAACCGAAGCTAACCATATACAAAATCCCAAATTTGGTTGGATCTATTAAGGGTTTATCGGATAAATAGGCTTGATTAAAGCCTTCGATGGGACAGCTATCAATGCCCAAAAATTTAGCAGTAGTCACCATATCTGCTAAAAGTTTGAAGTCATTTTTCTGAAACTGTTGAAAAATGTTTATTGTCCTACTCTATTTTCAAGTGGAACTTCTATAATAGTCTCAAGAATAAGCGCCATATGATCGCTTGTTGAGGTTGCGTTTTTTCGAGACAGGGCAATAACAAAACGACTTGCTCTGCCAAGGCTATTTAAGGCTCCCCACGCAATTGTCCGGATGTCTTCTTTTAATAAGTAGAAATTTCCAAGGCTTGAATTCGAATGAGCTAGGAGAGAGTCGTGCTAATTCGATAATGGTTATAAAATCCTCGGTAGCAATTTTTTACTAAAATCAAACTTTTTGCAGGCATATCGTCGGTTCATAATAGTAATAATATCATTAGTTTTTGTCATAATATCTCAATCCTCTCTTGTAACTATTCTCATCATAACAACAAAGAAAAAAGATAGAAAGTACGGTAATTTTTTATAATAAATAGATATAGATTTCACTTAGTATCTAAAGTATACTGGTGGAAAGACATAAGCAAGGTAGGTTACCCATATGGAATGTCCTGTAAAAAACAACGGTAAATTTAATTAGTGGCAAATAGAAGCCAATTATTTTATTCCGTTTATTGAGAGGGAAAATGAGATTTAGTGAGATTCAGCGACAGCTATCTGGTATTATACACAAGTCATTAGTGAATCAATTGTAAATTTTGGAAAAAGATGGATTAATAAGTCGGACAGTTTACCAGTAGTTCCACCAAAAGTAGAATATGAATTGACGGAATTAGGAATGTCGATGAAAGAGATTCTTTTAACTATGTATCAGCGGGGCGTGGATTACGATAAGTCAGACTTGCGTGTGGATAGAAAATAAGCAGAGAGAAGAGGAAATATAATGTCAATCGAGGAGTATTTAACCGTAGTGGCAATGGAAGAATGTGCAGAAATTCAACACGTTTTATCTAAAGGATTAAGGTTTGGTTTTGATGACCATCCTGATAAAGCGAGTGCCACAAATGAAATAGTAGTGTTGATCGAATTTTATCAGTTGAGTGCAATGATTGAAGAACTCCAGAGGAAAGAAATTGTTACAGAATTTTCTCAAGAAAAAATTGCTGATATTAAGGCTGAAAAAATAAGAAAAGTTTACTATTATATGAAGTATTCTGTGGAAAAGGGCTTATTAAAAGACTAGCATCACTGGTTATTAATTGGCTTCCCCACATTTTAATGCTAAAATCTGATTAGTTGAGTCATGATTCTAGGAGGAGTGAAAATCATGATAAAAAAATTTGAAATTATTGGATGTAGTCTAATTGAGGCGACACCGTTTGTATTAAGTAACACAGTTGTTCTAATCCCGTATTTATTATTTTTAGAATTGAGTGATGGGCATAGTTCACTAAAAATTTTACCTTTTGTTTTATTCTATACCTGCAGAATGACCGGCATATTTTTGATTCGAGGGATAAGAATCGGGTTAGATAGTCGTAAGTTGTTGGTGTTATCTATTTGGTTTGGCGGAGTTGGAGCTTTTTTTGGTGTACTTGGTTCGTGGGTCTTTTTCTTTTATCTTCTTTCAGGAATATTTCTTGGGTTAAGTGCAGCGTGGTTTCAGCCTGCTAATTTAACGATCCATTATTATGAAAAAAAACAAGTGGCTACAATGACCACAGGCATGACTTATTTTTCGATACTATTACTATTGTTCAGCTTATTTTGGGGAATGAGGGTACCTAATCCTTTTCGCCAATTAGTTGTTTTGTTGCTATATAGCATATTCTATTTAGGGGCATATCAAGCGATTAAACGTCATCCCAAATACGAACTGGAACGAGTGAATCCTGCAAAAAAATTATTTGTTTCTAAGGAGCTTGTTGTTTTTGCGAGCTATTTTGTTTTATTATTTTTTCTGCGTAGTAGTCGGTTATTACGAGATGTAAATGAGTTGGACATAGCTGTTATTGGCTTTTCTGTTGTTTTTTGCATCGCTGTTATTTTACTAGGTCGAACTCATAAAATATGGCAATTACCTGTTTGGTTAAATGTCTTAACTTTTTTAAATGGGATGTTAGGTAATTTTCTCTTTCTATTTGGTTCGTTGTATGTTGGGGCAATTTATGGATTTGGGAAAGTGAGTATTTTAGTCTATTTGCCTTATGTGTTGGGGATGATTTTAGCAATGTTTGGTATGAAGCGTGTTTTTCAGTTTTTTTCTTCTAGTCACCCTATAACAGTTTTGTTGGTGGGACTTGCGCTTGGTTTAGGGCTATTTCTGGTTCCCAATTTTACGGCAGTTGCCTTATTTGCTATTAGCTTCTTTCGCAGCGGACTGAGTAGCTGGCTTAATGATTACTATTATCAGGAGGAACTTATTCCAGTGGATCAGCGACTTATGATAAAATTCGCAACGCAAAATAAAGGCAGTTTAACTCATCAATTTCTGTTAATGTCTAGTATGCTAGCCTTAACGACTTTTTTCGGGAAATCAGGTACATTGTTACTAGATATTACTAGTAAAGGGCCGGTTTCCGCTACAGAACTGACTGTTTTGAATCTAACTAAATGGTTAAGTTGTGTGGCACTTATTGGCGTAATAGTGGGAGTTTATGATTTATGGAGAAAGGCTACGAAGGAGCAGAAAAATGAAAAAATGAATTAGAAGCTGGTGAGATAAAAATGATGTGAGCAGTATTTAGACATATTTTTTAATTAATAGTTGCCAAACAATTTGAGGATGAGCGTTTGTCTCATCTTCTTTTTTATAATGATTTGTGTTGTCTCTTTTTTTTATTTTCTATTCGGTCTTTTTTTTGATCGTTGTTTAGGTTTGTTTTGAAGCTGTGAATGAGTTTCAGGTAGCAGTAAAAAATAAGGGGGAGCATTGCTAAGCCAATTACGCCAGTTACTAGGTCAAGAGTAGTTAGCTGATGCTGTTGTAAAACATAGATCAGCTTAGAAATAGCTATTAAACAGGCCAGTAGGTTAAGTACAAACAATAGGTATAGGTATAGATAAGGTAGTCTTTTTTTTATAAGTGAGACTTGTAAGCGTGTCATATGAACCTCCTTTAGTTTTTCCTTAATAGTAACACTTATTTATGACGAGCGCTGACAAATATTGAGGCGGTTGAATAGGTTTAACAAAAGTAAGCTCTATAATTATTTTCATTTATTGTCTAACAAATGGAACGTTAAATCATATAGTATAGTAGTGAGAGCAGAAAAGAGGGAAGAATGTGGAGCATCTGTTTGAAGAATATCACCAAATGGTGTATAGCTTATCATTTAAGTTGACGGGCAAGCAAGAGGAGGCGGACAATGTTTTCCAAGAAACATGGCTACAAGTTGCAAAGCATATCAGTCAATTAGATGAAACCAAAAATCCTAAGAATTGGTTGTATACGATTTGTCTAAATTGCTTTAGGCAACTACACAATCAGAAAAAACGGAAAAATTATTATGTGAAAAAGTACGCAAAAATGGAAGATTACGAGTATGAAATCACTGGTTTAGTTGCTAGAGAAACGGAAATAGTAGAACAATTGACGGAAAAAGAGCGCAAGGCTTATTTACACCAGATTATTTCTAATTTGAACGAGCTTTATCGAGTGCCTATCATTTTGTTCTATTTCGAAAATTTAAGTTACAATGACATAAGCGAGATGCTAGAATTGCCATTAACGACTCTTAAATATCGACTACACCGAGCAAAAAAATTAATCAAATCTGAAATGGAGGCGTATCAAAAGGATGAGAGAAGGTAAACCTAATTATATGAGTGCAGATGAATTAGTGACGAATTTTTCAGATGAATTTGAACAAGAGTTAAAGAATTTAAATGACGTACCCATTTGCGAGCCGTCATTAGATTTGATAGCTGAAACCCGTCAAAAAATGGTTCAAGTGATTAATCTTCAAGAATATGAACAGCAAGTCAAATTGAATGAAAGAAATCAATTGGATACAGAGGAACATTTATTGGATCGGATGATTCCTTTAACGCTGTTCATGAGTGCTCTACTGTTGATCGCATTGAGCGTATTGTCATACAGATTTTTAGAAGTTGGCACTTTAAAAAAAATGATTGTTTATACGAGTTTATTTTTTTCTGCAGAATCATTTTTATTAAGTGTTGTTATTAGCTGGAAGCAAAAGCAAGTTACACAAAGGAGACGAGATAAATGACAGAAATTGTATTTGTAATTGTTATCTTAATTGTACTATTATTATTTGGTGTAATAATTCCATTAGGATTAATTGGAAGTTGGGTATACAATGATGCTAAACAATTTCAGCGCATCAATGACTGGCTAACACCTAAAATGTGGGTAGTGATTGTTATTTTTAGTAACTATATGGGATTGATCATTTATCTGCTTGTCCGTAAAATATATACTCAAAAGCAAGCGGATTGTCAGATTTGTGGGTATTCTAATTTTAATGACGCCAATTTTTGTAATCGGTGTGGAGAGCCTTTAGATTGGCCCGCTGTAAGGGAAAAGCCGATTAATACATCGTATAAAAAGTTGATCATTGGCGGCTTAAGCTTATTTTTAACAATAGTGACGGTGATTGGTGGAAGTATTTTTTATGCAGCAACCACTAGTGCTCATCATTCGTTTTCAAGTGCTGTTTCCTGGTCTGTTGTAAAAAAAGGGGGAGTGAGGCAGGGCTTCTTAAGTAGAGAGTTTACTAAAATGGTTAAAACAAAAGAGAGATTTACTTTTACAAGTCAAGAGAATCATCCTGAGTTAAAGTATGAATTAAGGGCAAAAGAAGGGCAGATTAAGGTGGAAGTTCTGGATGAGAATGGGAAATCTGTTCTTAAACTGACAAGCCCATCAGAAGGAACGGCGACAAACGAATTAAAAACCAATAGAACTTATGAAGTGATTGTGCGTATTGATTCTGCGAAGAATGGTAAGTACTTGCTAGATTGGAAATAAATGAATAAGATCTATAGAAAAATGTCGATTAGTTAAAAAACGACCCTAAAATGGTAAAAAGTGTCTATTTTTAAATAAGGTTATCCGTTTTTATGTTTTATTTATATTAAATATTGCTTTTAATAATTGTTTAATTCTGTCATTTGTCTATTAAAATATATTGATTGCTCATCACTTCTCTTGACTAATAGCTTGAGTAAGGCCGATAATCTGAAGTAAGAGGGGAACTGACCCGTTTCAGTAGGTTAGGAGGAGATGACGAAATTGGCTGTTTTTTTAGATAAAAATGAAAAACGGGATTTAGAGATATTGTATCACTTGTATTCAGAAGACAAATTCTGGCCAGCTGAGGAATTGGCAAAAATGGTCAATTGCTCTGTTGCTAGTATTTACAACTCTATCTCTATCTTGAATGAATTAATTTTAGTAAATAGTGTTGGTTGTTGGATACAGATAGAAAAACGTTCAGGAATTAAAATACACACCTCTTCCTATGCAAGTGTCTATTATTTAGAGTGTTTATATATTGAACAAACAGTGACGTATCAGTTATTGACTAAGTTATTTCATGGTCAAGTCGAATCAATTGAACAGTTACAAGAAGATTTTTATTTATCTCGAAGTACTATCTATCGTAAACTTACAATAATCGAAAAGTTTTTGAATCAAAATGGGTTTATTTTTTCAAAAAATGACATGGTTATTATTGGATCAGAATCTAGCATTCGTGAATTTTTTTATCTATTTTATATTTCTTTAGCAGATGAGCATATCTGGCCATTTCAAACGGTCTCTTTTACATCGTTAGAAGAAAGACTAGCAAAAATCGTGGAACAAGCAGCTCTAAAAATATCCTATCCTGAAAAACTGAGAATTATCTATCGAATGGCAGTCAATGCTGTTCGATTTCAGCAAAATAAGTATATTACCGAGTTGCCTGAAATCGTTCAAATTGCGCCTAATTTAGAATTTGAGTTGAAAAATGTAAAAGAGTTATTTTTAGAAGAGGTCCCACATGAATATGAAGCTTTAGAATTTAAGGCGTTATCATTAATCTATTTAACTTATAGTGGTTCGCTGGATGTAGATGAGACGCTAGAGATAGAAGAGGCGGTCTTGTGGAATGACACAAAGAAAACAAAGGCATATGAACTAGTCACCAATCTATTAGCAAGGATATCAGATAAGTATCCAAAGCTAGAACTGTCGAAGTTATTTTCGTCACCAGTCTTAATTTATCAATTATTAGCAGTTGCGAATTACAGCCTACTTTATCCAGAACTAGATGTTGACATAGATCTTAATGATCGCTGGAATAAACGGTTTCGTTCTCTCACATATTCGTCACTAGATAGACCGAAATTCACAGAAGTGTTGTGGGATTCAATTTCATTGGTTCATGAAGAAAATAATGGTATTTTGATCAATCCACATCATGTTTTCTATTTTATTTACTCTGTTTTTAGTCAAAATTTTGACTTAAGATTATTCGAAACAAGTATAAAAATTAAACTAATCATGGAAGTAGGCGGTTTAAGTGAGAGTGACTTGAAAGAAAAACTTAGCCGTTTTCTTCCTCATAATGTTGAAATAGTAACAAGTAATACTCGACATGATGAAACGACAGCATATGATTTAATTATCTCGGACTTATCACATCTAATCGTTGACTATTCAGAAACAAAAGAACAATACATCTGGGCTTTCCCGCCAACTGCGAGAGATTGGCAAGCAATTAAGCAGATAGTAGAAAGACTACAATTAAATAACACGTAAAAAATCTCCAGATGTCTTTGTACCAACATCTGGGGATTTTTTTATTCATGTTGATACATAACGCTAATTCCAGCTAAAATGATATCTAGTGATCGAGTGAAACTTTCTTCAATATCAATAGGCTGACCAAAACCTTGGTTCACTTGGAGTATAGAAAACCCGTGCATCATACTGCGGAGGAGTCTAATTGTATGAATAGTTTCGTCATCTGATAAATTGTAACTTGCTAAAACTCTAGCAAAAATCGAAATAATGTCAGTTGATAGAGTATCTGCACGAGAGCTTTTCCACTGATGAACAAGCTGGGTGCTTTCGTATAATCCAGGATTATTTATTGCGAATCTAAGATAGGCGGTACCCATAGAACGCAACGCATTTCCACCAGATAGGCCGACAGCTGATTCAAGTAAAGTGTTTTTCAGGTCGCTTAAACCACGGATAATGAGGAGCTCGTGGAGTTCGTTTAGGCCGTCAATATGATTGTATAGCGAAGGCGTTTTTATGTTTAATTCTGTGGCTAATTTTTTTAAACTTATGTGTTGAAAACCGTCTTGATCAGATAATGTGATGGCTTTATCGATAATAAGAGCTTGAGTAATTGTCCTTTTTTTACGCATTGTTTTCCTTTCTTAACTTGTTTTCTGCTCGTGTGATTGCTTTTTCGAATAGTATTTTAGGGTGATGGAGAATAGGACCATGACCGATTGCTAGTGCCGCTACGTTCATTTGGCTTAATTTTTTTGCGGTTTCAATGGCTACTTTTTTATTCCAGGTAACAAAAGATGGAAATGGGAAAGTAAGTCTTAATTCTCCAGTGACTGTCAAACTTGGACGTGTGTGAAAGGCGTCGCCAGCAATAAGTATCTGTGAGCGTTCGTCATAAAAAGCCATTGCTCTTAAAGAGCCAACATAATCATTCTCAACGAGTTTTTTATCTGGAACTAGATTTAAATTTTTAGCGAATCCGCCTTTAATAGGACTTTTGGGTTCATTATCGCGTAAACTGAAATCACCTGCCATGAGTGCAGAATCTCGCTCTGATATGCAAACAACAGTTGTTGGGAAGGTGCTTTTTAAGACCTCAAGACCTCCAATATGATCCCCATGTGGATGAGTTAAGAGGATTCTAGTTAGTGGTTTTCCTATCAGAGAAACCGTGTTGATAATTTTTTGATAGCCTATACCAATTCCTGTATCAACCAGTGTCAGGCTGTCTTTTTCCTCAACTAAGTAGCAATTGATGGGAAATAGTCTTGGGAAAAAGGTTAATTGATAAACCGATTCTATTTTTGTTAATTTCATAGTTCTCCTCCTAACTTAATTAGTATTATAACTAATTAAGTTAGTTTTTTCAATGGTTGTAATTATGTAGAAATAGTTGATTGATATAGTTAATACAATTTCAGTAGTTTTGAGCACATCATTCAGTAATGAAGTGATAAATAAGTTATACTTACTATATAAAAGGAAAGAAAGGGTGAGCGTCATGAAAGTTGGAAATGTTCTAATTATAGTTGAAATTTTGTTAGTTATTGTTCTATATATCGGTTTCTATCTAGTCATTTTTATAGGACGACTTAAAAGTAAATTTATTAAAATAAAAACACAGACGCTTCCTTTAAAACCAGAAAAAAATTTTCCGACGAAAACTAAATTGAACCAATTTAACTAATCTGCTATTTTTTGTATTACTTTACTGTTAAGCTCTAAGAAAAGTCACAGATTATTCGCTAATAATTAGTGGCATCACAAGCTAAAGTCCGTTAAACTTAAGATAAGTATATGAAAAGTAGGGGATTTTATGGGAAAAAGTCAACAAAAATGGCAAGTAAAAATGATGAAGCTAATGCATGGCCGCTACGGTCAGATGGATACACTGAACAAACATTTATTAGTTGTAAGTTTTAGTTTGATGTTTGTTATTATTTTTTTTAGATATTCGTTAATAAGTATGCTTGAGTTTATTGGACTTGCTGTCGTGTATTATCGGTTACTTTCAAAAAGAATTTATATACGTAGTAATGAGAATCAAAAATATTTGAAGTGGTTAATCAAGATTAAAAAGCCATTTGTTTTTAGATTAAATCAATTTAAGCAACGTAAGGCTTAAGTGTACTAATTGTAAACAAGCAGTTAGAGTCCCTCGAAATCGTGGGAAGATTATGATTACTTGTCCAAGTTGTCATGAGAAATTTGAGAGAAAAACGTATTAAAGGCAAGTGACGTTAAATAAGATAAACGCATCAAATCACTATTATTAAGAAGTGATTTGATGCGTTTTGTTTGATTGGAGGCATTTTTATTTATGAGTTAATATTATCTAACCGTGAGTGATTCTCTTTAAAAAATCATTAATGACATCAAAATATAAGTCTGGATCGTATAGAATTGACGAAAAGTGCGGAGCATCTTGAAAAACCACTAACTCTTTTTTTCCCTGTGTTGCAGCCATATTTTTTTTGGACATTGTCAATGGAACAAAACTATCAGCATCGCCATGAATAAAAAGGACCGGCAAGTGATTTTGTTTTAATTGTTGAGAGGCAGAGGCAGCATAAATGGTGAAGCCTAGTTTGAACTTAACAACGTAATTAAAGAAAGGTAGGATGGGAATCCAAGTGGGGATCTTAAAAGCTGAGCTTAATAAATAAGTGAAGAGATCTGGTAGAGAGGTGTAGCCACAATCCGCTATAATACCATGAACTATATCAGGTACTTTTTCCCCACTAGCCATTAAAACAGTAGCAGCTCCCATAGAGTCGCCAAACCAAATAATCTCAGCTGGTTTTTTCGTTGATATAAGAAAGTTAGTCCAACTTAATACGTCACGGCGTTCTAGCCATCCCATAGTTATGTAACGTCCATCACTAGCGCCATGAGCTCGTTGATCAACTATTAAACAGTTGTACCCTTGAGTTATTAACTGACTAGCTATATAGGCGTTGTCTGTTTTACCACTAGTGCGATAGCCGTGAAAACAAATTACCCATTTTTGACTTGGTTCAGTTGCAAAAAGAAGACGACCTCGCAATGTTAATTCATCAAACGAGTGAATTTCTACATGCTCTTTGGCTTTCTCCCAATATTTTTCAGCAATTTCTTTTTGAAAAGTCTCACGTTTTACGATTAAATCGTCGTGTTCAGCATCAATATCACTATTAACCTGGCTGTGAGCAACATCCTTAAACCATTTATTTTCTCGATCAAAAACACCATTAAATAAAAAGTGAGCAATGAAAATTAATGCACAAAAAATAATGATACTGATAATAGTTAGTAAAATTAGAACAAATTTCATCAGACTTCTCCCCTTAAGAAGGTTTAATTAGTGTCTTTATTATAGCACATATGCTGGATATGACAGTGATTCTATACAGATAAATCAGAGTTATGGTACTATATAATAGAATGAACAATCAATTGAAACGTGTCTAGTTTTATAAAAAGAAATGAGGAGAGGAATATGGAAGAGAGAGGAAAAAAAAGATGGACAACAGCTATTATGCTCATTTGTCTGGCTGCGACACTTAACAGTTTGAGTCAAGTTTTTTGGAAACTGGGAGATATGCACAGTTTAAAAGGAATTTTATTATTGATTTTAGGGTTAGTAATATCTGGTGCGGGCATGATTTTCATGATGATTTCATTTAGATTTGGGGAAGTGTCAATTTTACAACCGATGATGAGTATTGGTTTTGCTCTATCGATTGTTTTTGGTTCACTATTTTTTTCTGAGACGATTACCATTAATAAATTAATTGGTACAGGGATAATCATTATTGGTGCTGCGCTACTTAACAACGAAGGAAAGAAAGGTGGTAAGTGATGACGTGGTTCGTAGGGATTATTTTGTTATTGACGACAACCCTTACAGGGAGTGTTGGGGCATTGTATTTAAAAAAGGCGATGAATGACATGCCAGAGTTAACTGTTAGAAATGTTTTGCGTTCAGGAGCGGCCTACTTAGGACTCTTTTTTTACGTATTAAGTGCGATAACGACCATTATTTTATTAGGATCATTTGAATATTCTGTTGTTTTTCCAATGACGTCCCTTTCTTATGTTTGGACTGCAATGATTTCTGTATTGGTTTTTCATGAACAGCTAACGCCGAAAAAAGTATTGGCAATTTTGTTCATCATTATTGGTATTTTTGTGTTGAGTCAGTAATAATGAGTTTAGGAGATTTGAGACAAATTGATAATTTAGTAGATAAGCGTCAAATTAGGAGAGAGTGGGGGCTAAAAGATGAATCAAGAAAAGTTTTGGGCAATAATTGAGACGACAATTGAAACTTACAATCACACGATGGCATCTTACTTGGAGGAGCTTACTTTCCAGTTGGAGATGCTATCAAAAGAAGATGTGGCAATTTGGGATAATTATTTTGAAGCATACATGCAATTAGCTTATAAGGAGAAATTATGGGCTGGGGCCTTTATTTTAAATAAAGGAGAGTGTAGTGATGATAGTTTTGACACTTTCCGAGCTTGGCTAATCTCTATGGGGAAAGAGTACTATTTTGAAATGCTCGAACATGTCGATAATTTGGCAGATTTAATAGTATCGCATCCTGAAAGTTATGTGGCACGTTTTGAAGAAATAATGTATGTGGGGCAAGATGTTTTTATGGCCAAAGTTATTCGAGAAGAGCCAGAGGAGGATGCAGAAACTGGCTATTTTCAAAGTCTTGCTGAGCATTCATTGTCGCAAGTCGAATTAAATATGCTTTATCATGACATCATTTACGATCGAAACATGGATGCTGAATGGGATGAACATGGTTTAAAACGATTGAAGCCAGAATTACCTAAATTATTTTCTAATTATTGGAGATATATGGATAAAAATGCGAGTAAGTGGGAGTTATCTACTCATAGTGATGATTTTTTTAGTGAAAAGATGATGGATGAATGGGTTGATTAATGTGAAAAAGATGAGTGTTTTGCAATGAATATGAAAAAATAAAAAAATCAGACTTAGGTCTGTTTTTTTTATTTTTTAATAGAGGTATACTTGTCACAATAAGAAAACTAATTGTAACTAAAAAGTAACAAAAGGAAATAATCGTTACAATTTAATCTTAGAATGACGGAATGGAGGAAAATAAAAATGATGAAGAGAACAGGATGGTTGGTTGCTTTATTGATAGTTGCGGCAATTGGGATGGCGAGTATTGTGTCTTATAACAGTATTATAGGAAAGGAAGCCGAGGTTGATAGTCAGTGGGCAAATGTAGAATCGAAATTACAGCGCCGATATGATTTAGTACCAAATCTGGTTAGTGCGGTTAAAGGGAGTATGAAGCATGAGGAAAAGATTTTGACCAATATTACAGAAGCACGTACTAAATTATCTGGAGCAAAATCAGTAAAAGAAGTTTCAGAAGCAAATAGCGAGATGGAGGGCGCGTTGTCACAGTTACTAGTGGTGATGGAAAACTATCCAGATCTTAAATCATCTGACAATGTCAAGACTTTAATGACTCAGCTAGAAGGGACTGAAAATCGTATTTCGGTTGAGCGAGATCGCTATAATGCTTCTGTTAAGGATTACAATTTAACGATCCGTAAGTTTCCAAAATCAATATTTGCCAAAGTTTTAGGATTTGATAAAAAAGACTTTTTTGAAGCGGATAAGGGAGCAGAGGTCGTCCCCGTTGTAGAGTTGGAAAACTAATTAAAATGATGTGATGAAATTGTGAGTGCTTGTTTTAGAGAACAATTATCTTATCATGTGAGGAGAGTGGAGAGAATGAAAAAGTTAAGTAAGGGATTAGCATTACTTGTTGTTTTGTTTGGTTTATCGTTAATAGTCGTGACAAAAGTTCACGCTCAAGAGACTATCTTCGTTGAAGATAAGGCTGGGATTCTATCGGACAAAGACGAACAGTATATTCACGAATTAAATGAAACGACTTTTAAGCAATTAGAAGGTAGCCCGCAATATGCAGTGGTGACACTTAATAGCTTAAAAGGCGAAAGCATTGAAAGTTATGCTGAGAAGAAATTTCAAGCGTTAGGAGTTGGCAATAAGGAAACTAATAATGGCTTCTTATTTGTTATCTCACTTGAAGATCGTGAGTATCGGCTAGAAACAGGCTATGGAGTTGAAGCTGTTATCACAGATGGCATGAAGGACGATGTTATCACAGATCAGATCGAGGATTACTTAAAATCAGAACAATATGAGCAGGCCGTGATGGCCGTGTCAAGAAATATAGAGGGATTGGTCAAAGAGCGTTACGGTAATTACGCAGCTTCAGTTTTGGCTATTCAAAATAGAAAAGCCAGAAACAAACAAATTGGTGTTACTATATTAGTTGTATTTGCTAGTTTGGGTCTTGTGATGGTGCTTATGTTATTGGGCTATCTTGTACGAAAAAGAAAGATTCAGCGTCAGTTAGAACATTATGTTAGTCCTAACTTAAAAGTTAGAGTTTATCGTCGTTCTACGTCATTCAACGAGATAACGATAGGAGGTGGAACGGTTGGTAAGTTTAAAGACTATCAATTGTCTAAAATAGCTGCAACAAAGTTAATTAAACAACCCAATACTTCAGCTGTATTAAAAGATGAGCAGATGGTTAAACAATTGTTGGCCACTTGTTTAGTGGAGGATGTGGTCATCGCTTATTGGTCTAGCAACAAGGCGACTAATTTGTATGAGGTTGATATTTATTTAGTTCATGAGAAGATTCAAGATATGGTTAGAGAGTATGGTAATCAGCTTTTTTCATCTGATATTATGACTAAAAATCCTTTGTTTTCTACTAGTGGTCACCAATTGATTGAGCCCTATATGAACTGCTTGACTGCTGATCATAAACGAGCTTTAGAGATTACTGAGTGCAATAAATCAATCGCTAAAGAGGCGTCTTTTGCTTTTTTGAAAGCGAAACAGATTGCTTTCAAAGATGGTGTAGATCAGCAGCTGATGGTAGGGTTAATGACTTACTTCTTATTAGAAGGTCGAAATTTAGCTGAAGAAGGAGCTGTAAATCGTGATTTTTTAAGTGATATGACTCTTTCAAATGCTTATAAAAAAGCAAAGAAAAAACGTCGTGATATTGAGTCTGGTTATCGTCGCCAAGCGCTCTCTGATTTAGATCATATGGTGATTGGCGGGTATTATATGCAGCAAGCAATGAGTTGGTCAAATTATTCTTCTAGTGGTTCTGATGGTGGAGGGGCATCATTTGGCGGCGGCTCTAGTGGTGGCGGTGGTTTTTCTGGAGGGTGGTAAGTGAAAATACCTTGCGCTATTTTAGTTAGAATTAGAGTTGTTCGGTTGTAATGATTCGTGCTTTCATCAATGCTTGACGAATAAATAATCCGACAAATGATGCTCCAACTGCTTTGATAATCCCAGGAATAATAAAGGCGATAAAGCCACTGGAAAGGGCTACTTGCCAAGTCATGTTGGCAGAAAATTTTAACCAAAAAGTGCCAAAGAATAAAGTAATCAAGGCGCCTATTGTATTAGCGATAATGGCCCAAGAAAGTGTATATCGAGTTCGTTTTAAAATAAGACCTGTGATTAATGTATTAAAAATGAAGCCGACTAAATATCCGCCTGTAGGCCCAAATAAGCTACTAATACCTGATGAAAAGCCAGCAAAAACTGGTAAACCAATAATTCCCATGAGTAAATAGAGAAGTACAGCAATCGTGCTATTAATTGGTGATAGGATAGTTGCGACGATTCCAACCGCAAATGTTTGCCCAGTCAAAGGGACGATACCTAAGGGAATGGTGAATTGAGCTATGATGCCAATCACTACAGCGAATTGAGCATTTATTATCATTTGTTTCAATTTTTTGTTTCTCATAATGAGTCACTCACTTTCTAATGTTAACCTATTTTTATTTAAGGTTAACAAATGAGATAAAAAAAAGCAAGTCTAAATTTTTTTATTAAGAAAAAAACGAGGCAGAGAGATCTGACCTCGTTTCTTTAGTTATCTAACGGTAATTGGTGTACTGCAACTCTATCGGTAAAGCCAAATCTCTTAATAAAGCCATGACAGCTTGGAGATCATCTCTGCTTTTACCAGTGACTCTGACTTTGTCTTCTTGGATAGTTGCCTTGACCTTTAATTTAGAATTTTTTATTGCTGTGGTGATCTTTTTAGTATTTTCACGGTCGATTCCACTAACAAGTTCACCATATTGGCGAGCATTTCCACCTAAAGCCTTTTCGCTTTTAGTAAATTGGATATTTTTTATCGGAACAGCATGCTTGACGAGTTTACTGAATAACACGTCTTTTACTTGTTCAACCTTATAATCATCTTCGGCAACTAATAGTAATTTATTATTTTCTAATTTGATGTCAGCGATAGAATCTTTAAAATCAAACCGATTTTTAATTTCTTTTAGGGCAACCGCCATCCCATTTTTCACATCTTCGATATTAATCTCTGACACAACATCAAAACTTGCTTCTTTTGCCAAATAATATTCCTCCTCTTGTTTTTATCAGCCAACTTATCTTGCTTTTTAAGGTTATGTTTAGAAATGATAACGTTCTTTTAATTTATAGTATCATGAAAAGAGAAAACTATAAAGGAAAGACTATGGATAAAAATGAGAATTTAGTGTGAACGTGATCAATTAGTTTGGCTAGAAAGTCAGTGTTCTCATGGGGAGTTTGTTCGTTTATTGTTTTTTTACTGATTTTAATTCAAAAGGCTTTTAATCGGTTTAACAACCTGATATTCTTAGCTAGGATATAGTTTTGGTAGAAGGGGAAGATGAAATGAAGAGACGTTATTCGTGGTTAATGGAAAATGAATTATTAACAAAAATGGCTGTTATTCTTTTGACGGGAATTTTATCCGCAATATCTTTAAATATGTTTTTAATCCCAGCTAATGTTTTTTCAGCTGGGATGAATGGAGTTTCGCAGTTAGTTTCTGGTGCATTTGAGATGTACTTAGGAATTCAAATAGATACAGGGCTACTGATTTTTATTTTAAATATTCCAATTTTTATCATTAGTTGGTTGAAATTAGGACGATCAGCGACGATTTATAGTTTTATGACTGTTTTATCTATATCGGTTATAACAATGCTAGTTCCACAGGTGATTGTAACTGACAATGTGCTTATGAATTCCATCGTAGGCGGTGTTCTTGTTGGAATTGGGGCTGGATTGTGTTTGAAGTTTGGTTTTACGACTGGTGGTCTTGATGTAATCGCCTTAATTATTGGCAAAACAACTGGGAAATCAGTTGGTAATTTGATGTTTGGTATGAATTTACTGATTATTTTGGTAGCAGGCATGATGTATAATTGGGAAAGTGCTCTTTTCACCATTATCTCTATTTATTGTTTAACACAAGTAATTGATGTGATTCATACTGGTAGTCAAAAAGTAACTGCAATGATTATCTCCCACCAATCTGAACAAGTAATTCAAGAATTGATGGCAAATATTACAAGAGGAATGACACTATTACCAGCTCGTGGGGGCTACACGAACAAGGAAAGTACGATGATTATTATGGTCGTTAGTCGTTACGAGTTATTCGATCTTGAAAAGTCTGTTTACACAGTTGATCCCAATGCTTTTATAAATATCATGCCAACTCAAAGTGTGATGGGAATGTACTGGAATCAAGATCAGCAAAAGGCCTTTAGCCAAAATAAACAAATGCATTAATGCACACCCTAAAAAACAAGTAACGCGAAAAAATTCGCTTTACTTGTTTTTTTAGGGTGTGCAAATAAATGTAATTATGCTATGCTTTATAAAATAAGTATGTAAGGATGTAGATAGGATGGAACTATTCGGGACGAGTAAAATAAATGAGCTTAACCATCTAGAAATTGGGGGCTGTGATACGATTGATCTAGTAAAACAATATGGCTCACCACTATTTGTTTATGATGTGGCGTTAATTAAAGAAAAAGCACGAGGCTTTAAGAAGACATTTGAAAAGTTGGAAATGAAGCATCAAGTAGTTTATGCTAGCAAAGCCTTTACGGCGGTCGCTTTATATAAATTATTGGCAGAAGAAGGTCTGGCATTTGATGTTGTGTCGGGAGGAGAGCTTCATGCGGCATTAAAGGCCGGGGTTAATCCAGAGATGATTGAATTTCACGGTAATAATAAAACAGCTGCCGAGTTGACTATGGCTGTGGAGGCAGGTATTGGAACAATTGTGGTTGATAATTTCTATGAAATTGAATTGTTACAAACTATTTTGAAAGAATTGGGTCAACAGCAAAGAATTCTATTACGTGTTTCACCGGGAGTGGACGCTCATACGCACAGCTATATTTTGACGGGGCAGGAAGATTCAAAATTTGGTTTTGATGTAAAAAGCGGACAAGCTGAGCAAGCACTACAGCTAGTTTTAGCAGATGATGTCTTTCAATTAGTAGGAATTCACTGTCATATTGGATCGCAAATTTTTGGTACAGAAGGATTTGAAGCAGCAACAGAAAAAATGATGGCTATTCTTTTAGATTGGCAAAGTCGATTCGACTATACAGCGACTATTTTGAATTTAGGTGGTGGGTTTGGTGTGAAGTATTCGGAAGAGGACACGCCATTAGCGGCTCCTGAATACGTTAAACAAATCGCCAGCATGGTGAAAGAACGATCATTGGCAGCTAACTATCCTTTACCTGAAGTCTGGATAGAGCCAGGCAGAAGTATTGTAGCAGAAGCTGGCACAACTCTTTATACGGTTGGAGCACGTAAGTCTGTTCCAAGTATTCGTACATTTGTTTCAGTTGATGGTGGGATGGGAGATAATATCCGTCCGGCTCTTTATGAGGCTAATTACTCTGCAGTGGTAGCGAATCGTATGACTGAAAAAGCAGAAGAAACAGTGACTGTTACTGGTAAGTACTGTGAATCTGGAGATAAGTTGATTAGCGATATTTCACTGCCAGTACTTGAGGCAGGAGATATTTTAGCACTTGTTACTACAGGTGCATATGGTTATTCAATGGCTAGTGTTTATAATAAAAATCCGCGACCTGCTGTTGTTTTTGTTGAAGAGGGGGAAAGTCGATTAATTATTCGACGGGAAACATATGATGACTTACTCAGTCTGGATGTCGATTAGTTAAGAAGTACTACATAAAGAATTAATAAAAAAAGAGACAAAGTTCAGAGTTCTTCTGATTTTTGTCTCTTTTCGTCTCAGAATTGAAAAAAATCTAAGAGTGTGGGAGCCAGTAGATCATTGTCAATTATGTAGCTCCCATGATCGTGGCCCTCAACTATAAGTAATTGAGCATTTGGAATAGCTGTTACGAGCGTTGGAAATAGTTCTGGCTTATAGATATCATTTTCAGCCCCCACGATAAGAGTTGGTAGATGTATTCCTTTTAGTGCATCAATAGGAATATTTGGTTCTTCCATCATTAATTTAAACAAGGGATTGTTAGTTTCTGCATATTCTTCTTTAACATAAGCCATTGAATCCTCAGTAAAGTCATCTGGGCTTATATTTGGTCCAAGAAGAGCCATTTTTTTCAGACGTGGATGTTGTTGGATTCCCAAGAGTAAGCCAATTATTCCTCCATCACTGAACCCAACCAGTGAGACATCCTCCAAAGCTAAGGCGTCCATGAAATTTGCAATATCAGTACTCATTGAGTCGTAAGAAAAGTCTTTAGTAATCTCACTCTTGCCATGATTGCGACTATCTATCGCATAAATAGTATAGTGTTTAGCAAGTTTTTTTGCGAGTGCATTAAAAATTTGATGGTCTTCACCATTGCCATGCAACAGGAGTAGTGGGCTACCAGAACCAGAGCGTTTGTAGAATAAACTAATTTTATTAGCAAGTTGTTTCATTTCAGCGACCTCTTTTCAGTTAGTCTTCTCATTATAGAACAAGTGTTCTTGTTAGGCAAGTTCAACAAATAAGATAACAACAATTGTTTTATAGAAAGTAGGCTTTGTGATACAATTGTATAACGAATCAATTAGGAGGACAATTATGATTGAAATATATGATCGTGTCATTGATGGTATCCCTTTATTAGAAGTTGTTGATAGTGCACTGAAAGATGAGAAGTTGCCAACAGTTGTTTTTTACCATGGCTGGACCAATGTCAAAGAAAGTGTTCTTGTTCATGGATTTGAAATTGCTAAAAAAGGCTTTCGAACTATTTTACCTGAGGCACTTTACCATGGTGCCCGAAATGATGGACAGCCCTTAACAGACGAGCGTCTTTTAGATTTTTGGGAAATTATTCACCACAATGTAGATGAGTATCCGCAATTAATGGCTTACTACATTAATGCTGGGCTGACAGATCCAACTCGATTGGGTGTAACGGGGCTTTCTATGGGTGGGATTACAACCTGTGCTTTATTAGCTACGTATCCTGAGATTAAGGCGGCAGACTGTTTGATGGGGTCTCCAGATGCTATTGGCTTCACAGAAAAAGTCCTAGAAGAAGCGAAGAAACGCGGCATGACATTGCCGGCAGATATTCAAGCGCAGCTAGCTGCTTTAGTACCTCTATCTTTAGCAGAAGCCCCCTCTAAGATTGCTGGTAGACCAGTTCATTTTTGGCATGGGACACGTGATGATGTGGTTCCGTATCAACCAACATTTGAGTTTTATCAGGCCGTTAAAAATCAAGAGTTTGCCCAAAATATGAGTTTTACAACGACTGAGGATAGCCATAAAGTACCTTATGTAATTTCTCAAGAAACGGCTTGCTTCTTTAAAAATAATTTGTAAGTCACGATAACGGCAACTTTCTCATTTACAAAGAGAGAGTTTACGGGTATTATATGGAAGAGGATGCGTTCATTCTAGGAAATGCTAGAGGCGTATGTCACTAATCAATTGAAATAAGGAGGCATTTTAATGAGCGAGCAGTGGACTGAAGAAGAAGTGGAAGCTATTAAGGAACGCATTTTAACTGCTTTAGAGACGGTCATTGACCCGGAGCTAGGGATTGATATTGTGAATCTAGGGTTGATTTATGAAGTAGAATTTGCCAGCGATGGTTTTTGTACAATAAAAATGACGTTAACAACAATGGGTTGTCCCTTAGCCGATGTTTTAACAGAGAATATTCATGAAGCTTTAAAGGATGTCCCGGAAGTAACCGATTCAGAAGTGAAACTGGTTTGGTATCCAGCCTGGACAACTGATAAGATGAGTCGTTATGCACGGATTGCTTTGGGGATTCGTTAGTTTCAGATGTGTCACAGATTTTTATAAGCTAAACAGCTTCTGTTATCTACTTTTAAATGAGTAGATAACAGAAGTTGTTTTGATTAGTTAGTGATTATTTTGTGTAGAAATAACAGAAATGTGTAACTTTTTTTTAAGATAAAAAAAAATTTGTACCTAAAAATGACGAGGTGGAGTCTGATTGTTATAATAGTTAGACTAAAAAGCTTTTTGAATGGAGATAGATTTATGAAGATGATTAAACAATTATTAATAGTGGCTACGCTTTTTGTAAGCCTAATATCAGGAACAGCAGCATTAGCAGCAGAAAAAGCAAAGGATGAAGGATGGGACATCCCCAATATTGCACTTGGTAATGGATTGAGCGATTCAGAAAAAGAGGCAACTAAGAGTCTTTTAATGAAAGACTTGGATAAAGTCTCACTTTTGAAAGGGACAGGTGTTACAAAAAACAATCTATTTGTTGTAGACGGTAATGATTTGGTTAAATATGTGACAGATGTTACTGAGTTCACCAGCCAGTCAAAGGCCTACTCGAGTGCATTCATTGCGCGGACTAAAGAGGGGTCAGGAGTCACCGTTGAAATCGTTACTCCTGAGACAATCACTGCAAGAACCGAAGCGATGTATCGTTCTGCTGCGATTACAAGTGGTGTGTATGATGCGTATATTCGTATTGCAAGTGTTCGAACTATGGATGGCAGTGGCGCCTTAGCAGGTATATACAAAATTTACGATGAGGTTGAGCCTGCAACTGATGCTGCTGAGCAGACAGAGCGTGATGAAAAACGTGAAGTGGCCCAAGAACAGATGCAAGTTGTTTCAGCAATTGATGACGAGAATAAAGGTAACAAAAATTACTCATCTGAGAATATTTTAGTGATGTTAGCAGATATTCAATTGGAATTGCAAAAAATTAATGATAAGTTAGACGGCATGTCGAAACCAGAGGTTCAAAAAGAAGTTGAGACAATTGTGGATGATCAAATTACTAAAAATGGTTTAGAAGAGGCCATTACACCTGAGCTGCGCAGCCAAGTTGTGACTAACATGGTGAATTTTTCAAGTACAAACGCAATTAATGATCAAGAAATGACTAAGCAGTTATCAACATTTAAAAAAGATATTATTAAGAATGGCCAAGAATTCAAAGATAGTTTACTTTCTGATGAAAATGTAGCAAAAGCTAAGAGTGGCATTTCTGGCGCATGGCAAAGTGTCAAAAATTTCTTCGCAAATTTGTTTAGCTGATGATTATACATTGTTACAAGTGATCAGAATGTATTCTGCTTACTGGCTAAAAGGATGGAAAATTGATTCCATCCTTTTCTATTTTCTGAAAAGTGTTGATAATTGTGAGTTAAAAGAATAAATGTTAAACTTTAGCGAAGGATCAAAGGGATTTGTAGGTTGATTAGGTAGTGAATTACTTGAATAATTGGAGGAGACAGATGAAAAATAAACTGACTCAGATTAAGCTAGTTTTAGCTGTTTTTATAGTTGGGATGCTTATTTTTGCTTATTTGATGCCACGGATGTTTACTTATTTGTTGTTAATTTCAGAAGTGGTCGGAGTACTTATCAGTTTAGAATTATTACTTGTCGATAAACGTGGAACGAGTTCAAAAATTGCTTGGATTTTAACAATTCATTTACTTCCATATATTGGCATAGTTCTTTTTCTTTTTTTAGGAAGAAACCCTGTTAATCGTCGTTTAACAATGAATCAACTTAGTGAGCAACATAAAATAAAACAAGCAGTAAGTGAATGGATGGGAAAAGCGGGGAGCGACGTCAAGATGCCAGCCTTTGCTGCATACAATCGATCTCTGAGTGGACAAGTTCTCGTTTCCGGGAATCGCTTTAAAATTTTGACGAATGGTCTGGCGACGTATGAGGCTATTCTAACTGAAATTATGCGTGCTGAGGATCATATTCATTTGTTTTTCTTTATTTTTAAAGAAGATGAGATTGGTCAAAAATTAATTAACTCATTGATTAAGAAAGCAACAGAAGGTGTAGAAGTTCGTTTTGCATTTGATAGTTTAGGTTCTTTAAAATTTTCTTTTGACACAATAAAAAAAATGCAGGCAGCAGGAATCGAAGTTTTAGCTTATGATCCTGTGAATACGATTCTTACGGCTAGTCATTTAAACTGGCGCAATCACCGAAAAACAGTTGTAGTTGACGGGAAGATAGGTTTTACTGGTGGTGTAAATGTGGGAGACGATTATTTAAGTTTGGGCTCTCGCTTTGAATTTTGGCGCGATACTCATATGAAAATTGAAGGACCGCTTGTTGTTTATTTGCAAGAATCTTTTCTTTATGATTGGATGTACATGAGTAATCAAGAGAATGCAAGTGAACCGTTTATTTCAAAAGAAGGACGGCAGCTGTTTTTCAGTCCGAATTTGGCAGGAGTTGACAGTGGGCAAGTCATTTATGGTGGGCCATATGATCAGGAGAGAATTGTTCGTGAAAGTTTATTGACATTTATTAGTGAGGCGAAAGAAAGTATACGAATTGCAATGCCATATTTTGTCCCAGATGAAGAGTCATTGGCACTATTAAGGCGTTTGGCGTTAAATGGGATTAAAATTCAATTGCTAATGCCTGGAAAAGGGGATCGAGGGATTTCTTTTAATGGAAGTAATCATTTTATAAAACCGATGATTGAAGCCGGAGCGGAAGTATTTCATTACCAGTCTGAATCATTTTTACATTGTAAAATTATCATAGTAGATAATCATTATGCAACGATTGGAACGACTAATTTTGATGTTAGAAGTTTTCGTCTCAATCACGAACTGTCAGTGTTTATGACTCATGCAAATGAAGCTGTTGCGCATTTAGTTGCTGATTTTGAAGCTGATTTAAGCCGATCAACTCAACTGACATTAGATAGTTTTGCAGAGCGCTCATTGTTAACCAAGATTAAAGAGCAATTGAGTTCTTTATTTGTTCCAATTCTCTAAAAAAGAGCAAATAAAAAGGCATCTTGTGAACTGAATAGTTTCACAAGATGCCTATCTTGAGTTCGAACAATTATCGTCCATGTAATTACTCAATCTCCTTAGCTGATTTTTTTTAAAGCCGCTACTGCTTGTTCAATTGTTACGCCATAACCGACTTTAGCTGCATCTGCTTGATCGTATGCCATAAACAATTGAGTAGTTGTATCAAGTGCGATACGGTACTGCATTGTTGTGTTACCGAATGTCATTGTAGTCATAGTAATTTCTCCTTTCTTTATTTCCTGAAAGGCTAACACTCACTATCAATCAATCCCATAACGAAATTCCATCTTAAATATACCTTAATGTGTCAAAAAAAGCAACTACTATGCTGTTGAAAAGACATTAAGATTACCATAAGAACAAGTTTTCACGTGTTTTCAGTCATTTCTGGTAGATACTTCCAAAATCGTTTTGGCATGTGATTTCGTTGACAGGTTGGATTTGTTCGTTCATCAATAGCAACAGTTTCAAAGAAAGTGCGCCACTGAGAGTGAATCTCAAGTTCCTCAGGAGAGAGGGTCAGCTCAGGTACATTGTGAAGCTTTTTAAATTGGACTCGCCGGTTTTCATAAATGCCAAGCATCTGTGAGTATCTCTCGCAAATAACAAAGCGTTCATAGGGATACCGTTGGCAAAAGAATGGCATCAAATAGGGAAGTACAGGATGTTTTGGGTGAATGACGGCAATTAGCCAACCGTCTACTTCGTTGAATCGGGTGAAACCTTGGTAATGATGAATTTCAACATTTAATTGTTTAATGGCAATAAACAGATGTTCAATTTCCTTTTGATAGGTATGCCGACTCAAATTATCGCCGAAGTGAAGAGCGTATTCAATTGCGATGATTAATGCTGACTCGCGATTCTCTGCAATAGAGGCAAAGCCTTTTTCGATGAAGTCCCAATTACTTGGTATTAATCGTTGTTTAAGTCTTTTTTTTACTCGAGTTGCGAGTTTGAAATCTGTTTCTATATAGCGACCGCTAAACAAGGTCTGATCAATTTCAGCTGTTGAAAGCAGCTGAGAGGGTCTTTTTTTTTCCCGAAAAACAGCTTCAACACTGCAAAGAAATCCCTCAAAACTACCATCGTATTCTAAAATGTCGTTTGTTTCTAGCATCATCCGCTTATGCCTACCTCTCGTTGTTTTTCCCTTGCTAAATACTCGGCATCAAATAGAGTCAATTGTTCGCTTTTGGATTGAGTGTTGGCTCCTTTTAGTTGTTGGTAATCCTTAGCAGACATCAATGAGGCTATTAAGCGCATTGGATCAGAAATCGACTGATTATTTGCATAGTCTTTGCAAGCTACAAAGTATTTTGCTCGTTTCATTACTGCACCCGTCTTCACTAAATCTGTATAGTCTAATTGTCGATGCTTGCGTACCTCAATAATGCGTCGAGCACTCGTTGGTCCAATCCCTGGAATTCTTAACAATTGACCGAGGCTAGCTTGTTGAACATCAATCGGAAATTGGTCGTAGTGCTGAATTGCCCAATTCGCTTTCGGATCAATATAAAGATTAAAGTTTGGCTGTTCAGGTGTTAATATTTCATTAGCGTCGAATTGATAGAAACGCATGAGCCAGTCTGCTTGGTAAAGCCGATGTTCTCTCAGCAAGGGTGGTTTTGTATCTAACGATGGTAAAAGAGTGTGAGCCACAGTTGGAATATAGGCAGAAAAATAAACTCGCTTCAATTGGAATTTTTTATAAAGCGCATTAGTAGTTTGCAAAATTTGGTAGTCATTGTCAGGTGTTGCTCCAATAATCATTTGCGTTGATTGACCAGCAGGAGCATAACGTTGAGCTTGCCGTTGATTTCCGATTAGTGCTAATTCATTTTTCCGTTGAGCTATTTGCTTCATTGGTTTTACAACTGCTTGGGGACTCTTATCAGGTGCCAATAAAGTCAGACTTTTTTGAGTTGGTAATTCTATATTTGAACTAAGTCGATCTGCTAAAAGTGCAAGCCGATCAATTAGGGCAGAGTCTGCACCAGGAATTGCCTTAACATGGATATAACCAGCAAAACCATGATCATTTCGTAATAGTTCTAGCGCTTTTATCATTAATTCACAGGTGTAATCAGGACTTTTGATAATACTAGAGCTCAAAAATAAACCTTCAATGTAATTTCTTCGATAAAAGTCAATGGTCAGTTGAGCTATTTCTGCTGGAGTAAATGTTGCACGTCGAATATGATTTGATTTTCTATTAATACAGTAATGACAGTCAAAAATACAAACATTCGTTAGCAATATTTTTAAGAGTGAAATGCAACGACCATCGGCGGAAAAGGAATGACAGCAACCTGCGACGGCTGTACTTCCAATAGATCCAGATCGTTGACCTCCACTAACACCACTACTTGAACAGGAGGCATCGTATTTTGCCGATTCAGTTAATATTTCTAGTTTCATCTCAAGTTCCATGTTAATGCTCCTTTATTGTATTTTTTTAAAAGGGAACGTATGTTCTATTTCAGCTTAAGCTATTTTGAATGAATTGTCAATGGAAATCAGTCTATAGACCTAAGCAATGAGAAGGAAAAAAAGGTATAGTAAATGAGTAGACAGGAAGAGTAAGGAGACGGCGGAAATGAAAAAGAAACTAAGTAGTATGCTACTATTAGGAAGTTTTGCACTTCTGATTAGTGGATGTGGGATGGGGAAAGCCAAATTGGTAAATTCTCAAGACTTATCAATCAATGGGATTGATAAAGTATCTGTCAGTTATAATTCAGATAGTGTTAATTTTTATGAAAGTGATACAGATCAAATTCGCGTTGAGGAATACTTACTGACAAATAAAAAATCAGCAAAAGCTACTATTAAGTCTAATAGTAAGAGTATTTCAGTAATAGGTGGAAAGAGACAAAGGCTTTGGTTTACGTTTAATGATAGAAGTCATATTGATATATATATGCCAAAGGATTATCATGAAAAGTTAACAATCTCTGTTAAAAGTGGTTCTGTAAGAGGAAATGACCCTCTCGAATTAAGTGAAATTTTTGGGAAAGCTAATAGCGGGAGCCTTAAGTTTAATAGTCTTAAAGCCGATAAAGTTGATTTAGCTTCAACGAGTGGCTCGATAAAAGTTGATCAGCTTCATGGAAAAGAAACTCATATTGAAAGTAATAGTGGAAGTATTAAGCTTGGTGATGTTATCAGTTCTCAACTAGTCGGAAAAGCAACAAGTGGGAGTATTAAACTTGATAAATACAAAGGAAAGGCTGAATTAACTGCTAGTAGTGGCAGCATCAAACTAAATGAGATTACAGGAAGTGCAACGCTTAAAGCTACCTCTGGAGCGATCAACGCTACGTTTAAAAATGTAGTTGATGACATTTATGCTGAGGCGAATAGTGGCAGTATTAAGATTAATTTACCTAAGAAATTAGCGTTTAATTTTGAAAGTGATGTAAATAGTGGGAGCGTTAAGACAGATTTTGATGGTCAACTGAAAAAAGAAGGCAATCAAATGAGTGGCTCTATTGGTGAAAACCCAGTCCTCATGATTAAGACAAAAGCAACCTCTGGAAGTATTAAAGTTAGCCAAAACTGATAAATAAAGTAGTTTTGCTTTAAGCGTGAAGCAGAGCAGAAAGTTTAGTTTAATGAGTAATAGCTGATAATATTTAGGATATTCAAATGTAATATGAGAATTATTTTTTAAACAAAATATATAATTTGGTCTATTAAAAAGGCTGATAAGCGTTTTCGAAATGCTTATTTGCCTTTTTTTACTAGTTGTTTTTTATTATTACGTTTTAATAATGAGTTCTTAATGGGAGTATTTTGATTAAATAAGCAAATTAGTGTTATTTCTTTTTCATGAGTAGTAGAATAGGAATGTCCCATTTGGTTAAGAGGGGGCAAATAATAGAAAAGAGGTATTGATATGGAGTTAAAAAAAGGAGTAGCTGAAATTGTTGGAACATTCGTTCTTGTTCTGTTTGGTACAGGTACAGCAGTTGTAACTGGGGGAGAGGATGTTCTTACTATTGCTATGGCATTTGGTTTATCAATTGTTGCTATGGCTTATTCAATTGGAACTATTTCAGGGTGTCACGTTAACCCAGCTGTTACTATTGGGATGTGGGTAAATAAACGAATTGACACTAAAACAGCTGTAATTTATGTAGTTTCACAAGTTATTGGCGGGTTACTCGCAACAGCAACGCTATTATTTATTTTAAACAGCGCCGGCTTGGATACAGCTAATCTTGGTCAAAATTCGACAGCAACAGTTGGAACTATGGGGGCAGTTGTCATTGAAATTATTTTGACATTTGTATTTGTGACAGTTGTAATGGGTGTTACTGGCAAAAAAGGTGACGGAAAATTTGCTGGATTAGCTATCGGTTTTGGATTAGTTTTAGTTCATTTGTTGGGGATTAAATTGACGGGTACTTCAGTTAATCCTGCTAGAAGTTTGGCGCCGGCTATCTTTGCTGGTGGAGATGCTTTGAAAGATGTTTGGGTATTTATCGTGGCACCATTAATTGGCGGTGTATTAGCAGCAGTCTTTTCAAAACAAGTGTTGGATTCAGAAAAATAAACGTATTATCTAGTTGAAATTAGAAGTAAATGGAGGGTGAGACTTTTGTCTCACTCTTTATTTGGTTTAGAGTAGCTATAGGATAAATTTTGATGACTGAGATTTATACATGTTGGATTCTTTTAATTAAGTCATAATTTATTGTATGATATTCTTGTACGCCAAGGTATAATAAATCAAGAATAGCTAGTTTATAGGTGTGCGAAGGAGAGATGAAAATTGGATAATTTAATTATAAGAACAGTACAAGAAGCAGATTATTTAGCAATCAAGGAGCTGGTTTACCAAGCGTTTGCTAAGATCCAAGAAGAAGTAACGGAAGATCGGATAGTTGAGTCACTTCGAACAGAAAAGACGTATCAACCTGATTTTGAAGTGGTAGCATTTGTAGCGGATAAGCTTGTTGGTCACGGAATGTTAAGTGATATTGCAATTGATGGTCGGGCAAATCTGGCTGCTTTAGCTCCTTTAGCCGTGGATATAACATGTCAAGGTCAAGGTGTTGGTGGTGCAATTATTACAGAGCTCGAAAAGCGTGCAAAAAACGCAGGTTATCAAGGGATTTTAATATTAGGTGATCCAGACTACTATCATCGTTTTGGTTATGAAGAAGCTAAAAACTGCAATATTGTATGTTCTTTTGAAGTACCGTCACCTTACTTTATGGTGAAGGAGCTAGTTCCAGGAGTTCTTGCTAGTGTTTCGGGTACTGTGGTGTACTTAGATAGCCTTACATAAATAGAAATAAAGGGAGTGCGAGTATGAGTGTATTTGATTTTTTTAAGCCAAAAGAACCTGAGGTAGAAATAGATTATCAAGGGGAGCTAGCCAAAATTATTGCTATTTATGAGACTTATCCGGTATTTCCATATATTCCTTATAAAGAAGAAGGGATTTTTGAGTGGATTGAGTTAATGGTTGAACAACCGAATTTATTAATTGCGAAAGAAGTCATGACACCTAATGAAGATGGCTTATTGCTAGGAGAAATTAAATTATTAGAATGGGTGTCAGGCTGTTCAAGTCAAGTAACAGAATTTCCCGCTTATTTTGAACGTGATTTAGGGATCGACCCCGTAGCAAAAACTGACGAATTGCTGTTTGCGGATTATTTAGATATCGATACAAGTATCAATAGTCTAACTTACGGATCATTGGAAGAACTCAATGATCTTCTTATTGAGAATAATCTAACGACAGTTACAACGATTGAAGAGGCCATCAATGTGATTAGTCAGCAGTTTTCAGCTGCGTTTATTGAGGATTTGACTCATCCAGGCGTATATGTGCTGATGCCTAAGGGAGAACAAGTTTTAGAGAAATACGCTTAAATCAGGTGATTTTTTAGTTAATGGTTAATTAATAGTTAGAAAAAAGAGTGTTTTACTTCTAAATACGAACGATTGAGCTGTAATTTTAATTAATATCTATAAAAATCTTGTAAAATAATTTACTTTTGACTATAATGAGTTTATGTTGGTTTAAAAACGAATGCAATCATCTGATTATAAAAATAATGTTCGGATTTTAAGGTGTCTAACTAACAAAAACAGTCATAAGGGAGATTGGGAAAACCAAATGGACAAGTATTTCAAATTAAAGGAAAATAACACAACAATCAGTACGGAAGTGATGGCAGGGTTTACGACATTTTTTGCTATGAGTTATATTTTATTTGTTAATCCTTCTATTTTATCTCTATCAGGTATGCCATTTCAAGCGGTATTTCTAGCCACGATCATATCGGCGGCGATTGGGACGCTTATTATGGGGCTATTCGCTAACGTTCCATATGCTCAGGCTCCAGGAATGGGGCTTAATGCGTTCTTTACCTTTACAGTAGTGTTTGGATTAGGTTATTCATGGGAACAGGCATTAGGAATGGTATTTCTCTGTGGGATTATCAATATTCTTATTACGGTCACCAAGATTCGTAAGTTAATTATTCGAGCGATTCCGGAAAGTATGCAACATGCTATCGGTGGCGGGATTGGTATTTTTGTGGCTTATGTGGGGATTAAAAATGCCAATCTATTAAGTTTTTCTGCGGATTCAGCTACAATTACTAGTTCAGTTGTTGAAGGTGATAATGCCACAAATGTTACGATGAATGGTGGAATTGTCCCTGGTTTAGCTAATTTTAACAACCCAGGTGTTTTATTAGCAGTTATTGGCATAGTTTTAATGATTGTTTTGGTTATTTTAAATGTTAAAGGTGCTATATTAATCGGGATTGTTGGGACCACTGTTATTGGTATTTTTATGGGAGTGGTTGATTTAAGTGCAATTGATTTTCAGACGAATTCCTTAAGTAACTCAATTAAAGAGTTGGGAACAACTTTTGGAGCGGCATTTAGCTCTAAAGGATTGCCGTCACTCTTTTCCGATACTGCAAAAATACCTCAAGTTTTAATGACTGTATTGGCCTTTAGCCTGTCTGACACATTTGATACGATTGGCACTTTTATTGGAACAGGGCGTCGGACAGGAATCTTTAGTAAAGAAGATGAAGCAGCGCTTGAAGATAGTAAAGGTTTTAGTTCTAAGATGGATAAGGCGCTATTCTCCGATGCGATCGCAACCTCAATTGGGGCGATATTTGGTACTTCTAACACTACGACTTTTGTTGAAAGTGCAGCGGGAATCGGTGCTGGCGGACGTACAGGTTTAACGTCAGTTGTCGTGGCAGGTTTATTCTTATTAAGCAGTTTATTCTCACCAATAATTAGTATTGTTCCTGCTCAAGCAACAGCACCGGCTTTAATCTTAGTTGGGGTCATGATGATGGCGTCATTCAAGGATATTAATTGGACTGATTTAGAAGATGCTGTCCCTGCGTTTTTCGCATCGGTCTTTATGGGTCTGTCTTACAGCATTTCAAATGGGATTGCGGCCGGTTTTATTTTCTTTGTGATTGTTAAACTAGCAAAGGGGAAAACAAAAGAGATTTCGCCTATCTTATGGTTGGTTACGGGACTATTTGTTCTAAACTTTATTATTCTGGCAATTCTTTAAAAAATAGAATCTGCTTATTAACAAATAAGAGGAAGAGACATTTTTCGTCTCTTCCTCTTATTTTTTCGTTGATTGATCGTCTTCTTTTTGTCGAAAACTTTGGAAAAGAAAAATGAAGACTCCGAAAAAGAGAGATTCTTCCAGAACTTCTAGAAAACTTGAATGTTTGGCAACCCCTGTCACTAAGTTTCCGCCGTAAGCTACAACAGTGTATAAGAACATACTAATCAAGGTGTTCGTTAGCCGTTTTATCATCAACGTGTTCCTCCAAATTATTAAATTCTCTAGCTTACTTCCAGTTTATCACGAAAAAGTGGCTGATGGTTAATGAAAAGCTGGAAATTTTTAAGTGAAAATTCTCAGATAATCTTTACAATTGATTTGTTTAGCGATATTATGAATATTAACTCTTTTCGTACGTTAACAATAGTCAGAATATTCAATTAAATAACCAATAATGAAAGGTGGCAGTTATGGAAAATAATTATTCGAAAGGGTACCAAAGCTTTTATGAAGGAGTTAAGGCTTGTGTCCCAACTATTTTAGGCTACTTAGGAATTGGTTTGGCAGCTGGGATAGTTGGTAAAGGTTCAGGGCTATCTGTTCTCGAGATTACGCTATTATCAATTATCGTCTATGCTGGCAGTGCTCAATTTATTATTAGTGGTATGATTTTAATGGGAAGTCCAATTGGACCAATTGTTTTGACCACATTTCTAGTTAATTTGCGACATTTTTTAATGAGCCTGTCAGTTGCTGACTATTTTAAGCAAGAATCTATGGGAGAATCGATTGGTATTGGGACATTATTGACAGATGAGTCGTATGGCGTATTGATGACGGCAATTCAAAACGGTAAAAAGGTTACGACAAAATGGACTCATGGCCTTAATATTACGGCTTACATTACTTGGATTTTAGCTACGATGATTGGTGGCTTGATAGGTGATTGGATTCCAAATCCCGAACAATTTGGTTTAGATTTTGCTTTAACAGCGATGTTTATAGGTCTGATTATTTTACAAGTAGAATTGCCAATTCGTAAACGAACTAAGCAAACTATTTTAATCTTATTGTCAGTAATTGTTAGCTTATATTTATTAATGTCAGTTTTTTCGGCTGAAATGAGTGTTATTATAGCAACGTTGATCGGTTGCACAGTAGGGGTGGTGGTAAATCATGACAGCAAATAATATGATTTTATTAACAATTATTTTATGCGGCTTGGTCACATGGCTACCAAGAATAGCGCCATTCGTTTTATCTAAGAAAGTCACTTTTTCTAAAGGATTAAATGAATTTTTATCTTATTTGCCGATGTGTATTTTGACTGCTCTTTTTGTTCAAGGGTTACTTGTTCAACAGGCACATGGTTTGCCAACTTTTAATAGTGAAAATATCTTGGCAAGCATTCCAACAATTGCAGTAGGAATTATTAGCCGTGATTTGATGTGGACGGTGATTATAGGCATTATTTCAATGGCAGCTTTACGCTTTTTCATGTAGTTTTAATTCTTCTATGCTATAATGAGATAACATTTCACACGTAGCAAGGTGTACTGGAGCTCGAAGTGTCGTTGAACTCATGATAAGAAGGAGAGTTACATGCAAAATTTATTAGGAACTGTATTTACTGGTTTAATCACGGATGAAAATGATCAAGCCTATTTCGTACAAAAAGAAGGCATTACGTTTAAGTTGGCAAAAAGTGAAGGGGAACATCAACTGGGAGAAGCGGTTGAAGGGTATGGCTATGTTGACCAAAAACAAGATAATCGTTTGACGACAAAGATCCCCAAAATTTCTCAAGGGCATTATGATTTTGGAGAAGTTGTTGCGACTCGGAAAGATTTAGGTGCATTTATTGATATTGGTTTACCAGATAAGGAAATTGTTTTATCGTTAGATGAACTACCTACCATGCGCGAATTGTGGCCGAAAAAAGGGGATCGCTTGATGGTCGCTGTTAAGGTAGATGATAAGGATCGAATGTGGGCAACTTTGGCTGATGAGACTATCTTCAAAGCCATTAGTCGTCAGGCGAAGGATGAGGCCGAGTTTAAAAATAAAGATGTTATTGCAACTGCTTATCGCTTAAAAGTGATTGGAACTTATGTTATTACTGATGATTATTATTTAGGGTTCTTGCACCCTTCTGAGCGTTACATTGAACCTCGCATAGGAGAAGTTTTGAAGGCTCGTGTAATAGGCATTGGTCCAAATGGAGTTTTAAATATTTCTGTTAAACCGAGAGCGCATGAAGTGATTGGTGATGATGCAATGATGATTTTAACTTTTTTAGAAAAGTCAGCTGAGGGAAAAATACCTTTTACTGACAAATCGACACCTGAGGAAATTCAATTGACTTTTGCGATTTCAAAAGGGCAATTTAAGCGAGCTTTGGGTACCTTGTTAAAACAGCGTAAAATTAAACAAGAAGATGGTTATACAATCTTACTTAAAGATTAAATTGTTGAAAACTGTTTTAGGATGCATTCCTAAGACAGTTTTTCTTATCTAAATGAAATCCATTTTTTAATGAGGAATGAGGAAATATTGACATTTTGTTTGAATATGGAATAATAGAATAAATAGTAAAGGCGAGTTCTTGTGTCAACGAAGGAAAGAAGGGACAAAGATGAATTTTATAAAAAGACCTGTAACTGAAGAGGATTTGACAGAATTTAGTTTAGTACCTTTGTTGGATCCAGTCACACGTAAAAATAGCCAACCGAAAAATATAACCGTCGCTGAAAACGAGTCTACTTATCTTGTGTCGCTGACAAATCGACATATCTCTTTTGAGCATGAAATGCCTCGATATTTTACATTAAATTATCAAGGGCATTTAATCTTTTTCTTTGTTATTGATTACACAGACTCAACGGAAGATGTTACAAAATCAATTTTTGCCAAAGGGATTAAAATGCCTAAGATATTAATTAGAGAAACAGCTACTATTCGACAATTAATCATTAAGTCCTTGTTTGTTTACTATGGTGATTACAAAATTCATCAAATAATTCTAGATGATGTTGAAAAAATGACTTATTATATTACTATTGTTGACGGCAATTTGACTTATGGGTGATTGTTATCAATGCTGAGCTTTCCTTGTTAAGAGGTCATTAATTTTATAGCAGTGTCCGCATTTCTTTGTGGCACTAATATAAAAATAAAAAAGAAAACGTATACAAAGGGAAGTGGAACTGTGGTATACTAAGATAAGGTATTTTTTATAGTCAATAAGAGTGTTGAGTTAAAGTATGATAGTGATGCCATTTGCTTATCCACGCAGATAAATGAATTGATTCAAAATATTCAGTGAACACATACAAAAAACAACTAAAAAAAATTGAGTAGTGTCACGCGCCATGTGACAGAAATATAGAAGTAATTGATGAAAGAGCTTGTTTGAATTGATCAGTTTAGCTATGTAAATAAGTGAAAGCACTTAAAAAGCAGTCGTATGAGAACAAAAAAACGATTAATAAAGTAACTAAAAAAATTGAGTAGTGTCACGCGGCATGTGACAAAAAAATAGAAGTGATTGATGAAAGAGCTTGTTTGAATTGATCAGCTCAGCTATGTAAATAAGTGAAAGCACTTAAAAAGCAGTCGTATGACAACCACCTATAAAACATAAAATTGAAACTATAATCGCAAAATCGAACACCACCAAAACAAGGTATTTAACTTACATCTAAATACCTTGCTTTATTTATATGTACAATCTCACGAAAATCATATTTAATTTACTTAAATCGCCTATAACAATAAAATAAGTATAAATAAAAAACACCCTCGCACAAACGAAGGTGTAAAAGGTGCTAAGATGTGTTTAGTGATTAATGTTGTAAATAGCGATTTTTGCTAGTAAACCAACGACATCACGTTTAGATAATTGACCTCTATAGGGTGATTGAAATAATCCATTAAAAGATACTTCAACACTTCTAGAAACATCAATATATGATGGAACTTTTAGCCCAGCACTTTCCCAGTCCTTGATTTTATAGAATTTTTCGGATAAAGGAGGATAATCATATTTTGATTTTTCTGAGTAAATACCCATGATTTCATAAACAAAGGTTTCCTCATCATAATCAATAACAACTACAGGTCTTTCTTTGCCTTCCTCATTGTTTTCTTCAAATTCAAACCAAGTAAAGTAAACTGCATAATCAGCCATGCCTTACCCATTCCTTGAAATCTTCTGGGGCGTCATCTGGAACAATTAAACCGCCTTTTCCATTAGAATCGAGTTTAAGCTTATTTTTAGGCTTAATCTTTGGAATAAAAGGCAATGTGCCATTTTCTAGACTTTGAGCAATGAATAGCTCAACTGCTTGTTCGACAGTTAGACCGAACTCAGCAAATAACTTTTCCGCTTGCTCTGATTCTTTCTCTGGTAAATGGATATCCAAAGCTATCAACCCCTTTTCTATATATTTCACCCGCTCTTACTAGCGAGGTGAGAGCACCTTTTCACTAGTAAGAGTGAGAGATATTTTGTTAAATTACTACATCTCTGACAGATATTATAGCATAAAAACGTTGATTTATCAAGGTTCTTACATTTTTCTGGTTTTTGGATCGAAGATATAAGCAAACATAACATCTGTATACACGTTGGATACTAGCAAATATTTTGCAACTTCCTCCACTCCAATTTTTTCGATTTCTTCTAAATTATCGTAGCTGATCGGAAAATCGTGAATAAACTTTAATCGTCGTTCCTTCAAAGTTGGAATATCTCTATATTCTTTCAATAATCCATAGCTCGACAACAAAATAGCAGTTGCTAGCTCATCAGGTAAGCAATTAATGTGATAAACAAAAATGATTTTAGCTTTTCTAAAATCATTTTCTTCAAATCCTATAACCTTTTTGAATGTAGGAACTTTAGTCATTCTTAAAAATTTGAACCCCTCACCCTTTTTTAGAAATTGTAAATCGTCTACCAAGTTATCATATAGAAAATCATCAAGCTCTTTATGTCGTCCTTTCTTGTTTACTAAGTTTACTATATCAAAATTCAAATATAATGTCATACTTCTAAAGTCTAATTTTTATTGGCTTTTCATACAATGGTCTGTATAATAAAACCTAGGAGGTGCTTTAAAATGCAAATATATAAATCAAATATTGATGCAATTTCAGATTTTTTGTTCATTGACTCTCAAGTTGAAAAAGTAGATGTAGCTATTGTTCTTGGAAATGACTGGGAAAAAACGATGGATGATTTGTTTCCTTATTATGAAGCCGGACTCGTTCCTAAAATGATTATCACTGGTCATAGTGCAAACAGCGATAAAGAACCAGAATCTCTAAGGTTTAAGCGTCGAGGGCTTGAACTTGGTATAAAAAATGATGATATATTTCTTGAATCTAAAGCAACAAATACAAAAGAAAATTTTGAATTTTCTAAGCAAATTCTCGAAGAAAATTTTAATATCAAAGAAATAAAGAAAGTTTTGCTTGTTTGTAAAAGTTTTCACACGAGAAGAGTGTTAATGACTGCAAGTAATTTTTTTCCAGATAATATTGAATACTATTTTTTGTCAACACTTGATGAGCGGAATATAACTAAAAATAATTGGTCAAAAGATAAAATTGCTACAAAAAGAGTACTTGAAGAGGTTGGAAGAATATCTCAATACACCCTAAAAGGTGATCTAAAGTTATGAATATTCTGAAAAAATTTACTATTATAATCTCATTCTTGCTTACGATAATTAGTTGTAAGCAAGTTTTTTTTAAAGATGATTTCTTGTCTAATATGGTGAAAAAAATAATTGGACTATATGATACCAAAGATTTTAGCTCCATGATACTTTCTCAAATTTTATCAATTGCAGCAATAATATTAACTATGTATTTTTTAAATATACAGCTTATGGGAAAAAAGCCATATGAGCCGTTCAATGAGGTCATATACACAAAAATGGACGCTCTAATGATATTATCTTTTATAACCTCATATCTTCTTCTCTTGTTTGTATATCTTAAAAATAGTAGTCTGTCCTCTGCTATGGACATATCTTATGTTATCCCTATAACAAGTACCTTAAGTATGCTTTTGGTTCTATTGTATTTTATTATAGATACATATGAAAATTTCAGCTCAAAGTATTTTTATAGAAAATGTATGAAAATATTTACTGTTAAAAATGTTCTAAATTATGGTTTAGTTCGAGTATTTGACAATTACAAGGCAGAAATTAGAGCTGGTGGCAATTCTGCTGTTTATAGAGACCCATTGTTGCCATTTCATGAAATCTTATCCGATACAATCAAAACAAAAAACAAACGACAGTTTGATCTAGCTTTACGATCCTCATTCGTTCACATTTTAACAACTCTTAGAGTGAGAAAAATTGAGATTGTAAATGAAGACATAAAAAAGCAACTCAAATATAAAAAATTAGAATTACCAAGGAATGTAGAAAAAGATTTGAAATATGTCATTCATTATCTGCACTATATTACCAGGTGCTCTCTATATTTAGTTGACAAAGAAAAACATAATTGGGGATTTGATAAAATCAGAAAAGTTTTGATTATTAATCTTGGCAACTTTATTTTTTCTCTATCTACTTGTAAATATAAAAAAGAAATCATTGAATATTGCTTGTATGCAAATCTTTCAATTAATCTATTTTTCAAAAATGCAACAAAGTGGGGCGAACACGAACCACTTGCAGAATTTCTGAGGTTTTCCTATTTATTAAAGAATGACATCAACTATGAAAATTATATTCTTTTATTAGAAACTATTGCAATTCTAGAGTTAGAATGTGAATTTCTTGTTGACAGCCTTGTAGCTCATAATGATTTTTATCTATCTGGTGATATTGTAGAAGATTATATATCAGCAAAAGAAAGAGTGGAACAAACTAGATACAACGATGACAATCAGCTAATACTATATGAACGAAACCCTTGGAATTATTTGTTAACACCATAAGTTTTCCTAGAATGTATATCAAAATATTACAAATATTCCTTTTTTCCTCCTTTTTCTCAAAGGAGGCTTTTTTTGTTTTATGCTTATCTCAAGCAATTCGCGAATGCTTAAAATAAAAAATCGAAACGAGGTTATCAAAATGAACAACCAAGAACAAAATGATTTTTCAACTGCATTGTCGCCAAGCAACTTTTCTAGTGAACATATGCCACTTGCTACTAAACGACAAATCCACAAAGATACTTGTGAGGTTGTGCGTGCTGTTATTAGAAAAAATACCATTGAGAACGGAATGTCTTTAATCACTAATACAGCCATGAATAACATTGCCAACTTATCCATGTTAGAACAACAACTTTCTGACATAGCGCCAACTGCTGAACCACGTCTCAAAATGATTGTAGATGA
>NZ_JCAQHY010000139.1:0-42989 GCF_059621045.1 Vagococcus sp. WN80Y | reverse complement strand
ACAGATACCTAGAAAAAATTTGTATTCTTCTCTAGGTTTATTTATGTTGCATTAAAAATCACAACAAACAATTTTAAAATAGTTCAGTTTTTACTTGACCTTTTTATAGCTGGCTTATTGTCTAAAGTTCGGTTGCTCATTTAGTTTTTCTGGACCGTATCTTTTCTTCACATAAGTATCAAAAAAAGTGAGCATAATCGGAGCAAGTAGTAAGGTGATAATACTCGCGGTTGCAGCCTGTGCGGTTGCCATTTCAACATAGGGAAGTAACGAGGGATCTGCCTCCGCAACTATTCCTGGTGTTAAGGCCGAGTTAGCTGCCACCGTCCCCAGTAGTACCCCAAGAGCTGTTTTCTTCTTTAGAAAGACATTATATAAGAAGAAGTACAGGACGCCGATTGCTAGGGAAATAAATCCTAATAGAACACCAGAAAAACCCGCTTGCAAGATAGTTCCAACACTTGTATTGGCACCTATTGCAAATGACATGAAAATAATCACTAAGGGCTGAGCCTTGCCGCATAACTCTTTAAACTCTCCATCTAAATTTCCCCACAAAGCACCAACCAGCAACGGAATAATCATCGCGACAATTTGTTGCCAAGGAATATCAGCTAACCCCGTCATCCCCATTGCCACCATCGTAATAAAAGGGCCATCTTTAATTGAAAAGATAGAAATAGCTCCAGTATCACTAGCATTTCCATATTCCGATGACATCGCTATGTATAGCGAGCTATTCGAACTAGTTAATGTTGCAATCAGAACAAAGGGAGTTAAGCCTAACACCCCAGCAGGGCCGAAGACACTTCCAACCACGTATCCAATACCAGCACCGACAGCAAATTTTAATATCAGTAAGACCGATCCTTTATAAAGCGGAAGTCCAGCTTCTTTAAAGTTAATAGCTGAACCACAAACAATTAGAAATAACCCCATCATAGCAGCATTTCCATTTTTCAAGAGAGCCGTTGCCGGCCCACCGATTTCTAACAGTGCTGGAAAAAAAGTATTAACCATAATCGCTGCTAATAAAGGCACAATGATGAATCCACCTGGAACTTTTTTCAGAAATTTCATTTTTTTCTCCTTTTCTTATCTAAGCTTCCGCTATCAATTTATTAATAGCAACTGCAGCCGTCTCCAATTTACCAGTCAAACCGCCTTTACCGATAATAGACAGCCCTGAATAATTACCACCAATCACTTTTCCAAAATCAGTCTGCGGAATAACATAATCAATTAGCTCAATTCCGACAGCTCCTAGCGATTTTAAAACTGAAACCATCGTGTCGCCACCAGTTAAATACAAACCACTAACAGTCGCCTCAGTCTCTTTTAAAGTAGATAAGACCGTTTCACCTAGCATTGTATTAATATTATCGGCTGACGTTCCTTTTTCAAACTTGTTTTTGGTATCTAATTCATCTAAATCAGTGGCACCTGAATTAACAGCCGTCTCTAAAATAGCCACTGTCATCTTTGAATTTTCTAATGCCGCTTTTGCTTCACTAATAGTATTTTCAGCTAATTTCTGCTTACTTTTTTCAGATTTGTCCTGAGCGCTTACCTGAGCATCTATTGAAATACTTGTGACATTATCAAATTTTTGAATGTACCTAATTTGCTCCCTCGTTACCGCAGTCGCACTTCCCGCAACCACTATCACCTTTCCGTCTGCCACTATGTCATCACCACTCGGTAAAGTTGTATCTTCTAATTTTTTTTGACCTAAGCCTTTTTGCAAAGAGAGAGCCATAGAAAACGGCCCCGGGTCAATAGCTAACACAGACCATTGTAACTCATGAACACTTTCAGCAATCATCTCAATTTCTTCTAACGATACCGCGTCACAAATGATGATTCTGGCGCCTAAGGACTTTTGATATTCTAAGGCTGCTTTCGTCGAGTCCTTCCCACCAAGGATAGAAGCTAAACCAACCATCCCCATTTTATGCCGCGTCTGCTTCCCAATTATTTCTGGAACATAGGTTTCTCTGATTGGCGTTCTGACATCATTAGCCACATCTGTTTTTGATAGAGCGATACCATCAATAATCGAATACCCTCCAACCAAAATCCGATTTGACTGTGGCATAGATGGCACCATAATCCCAATCGTATCAGCTGGCAAATTATCCAGAAACTCGTCTACTTCATAGCCAATTCCCCCACGTAAAGTCGTATCAATCCGCTTTGAGAAAATGCTACACCCGTGATTCATCAGCTTTTGTAAATGATGATGAATACTTTTTTTCGCATTTTCAGGAGATAAATGACGACTATCGCTGCTTAACACGATAGCGTCTATATTTTCTACATCTGCTTTATCGAAATCATCGAAAAAGGCTGCCGTTCTTATATTATTACGAGCAAGTAAAACGCCAACCGTTGTCGCTCCAGTTAAATCATCAGCAATAATCCCTACCTTGTTCATCTAAATTCCTCCTATTGACTATTTTTCATGCTCCAATAATCTGCTGCTACCATCACGGATTCAAGTAAGCTAATATAATTAGCACTTCCTTTTCCTGCAATATCGAAAGCCGTACCATGATCAACCGATGATCTCATAAACGGTAACCCCCACGTAATGGTAATGGCTCTTTCAAAATCAAGAGTTTTACACGCGATATGTCCTTGATCGTGGTATAACGACAGGATCGCATCATAGTGTCCTTGTAAGGCAAGGTGAAAAACGGAATCTGCTGGAACTGGTCCTACCACATTTAAACCAATTGCTTGAGCTTCTTTAACAGCGGGAATCAACTCCAATTCTTCCTCATTACCAAATAAACCATTATCTGAGGCATGAGGATTCAGCGCAGCTAACGCAATCTTGGGATGAGCAAAGCCAATAGATTCAAAAATTTGATTGATTTTCCCTAAATAATCCACACACCGTTCTTTAGTAACATGATCACATGCATTACGAAGAGACATATGTCGACTTAAGAAAAAGACTCTTAAATTTCTAACATGGAACATGGTTAAACCAAATTCAGATTCGGTATTATTTTCAAAAATCTCGGTATGACCTTCTTCTTTAATCCCGACTAATTTAATCGCTTCTTTATGAATTGGCGCCGTTCCCACAACATCAACTATACCCTCATTGCCAAGTTCGATTGCCTTTAAAACAAAATCAACCGACATTTGGCCCGCAAGCTTTTGAACCTTGCCGTACTCAATACTTTCACAATCGTAGTCACCCGTAACAAGTAAATCAATCGTTCCAAATGTAAAAATAGCCTCTTTAACATCCGTAATAACGTTCAAATTAAATGTTGAATTTTTTAGCCTCATGGCACGCTTAATTGTTCCTTCTGCCCCAATTAAAAGCGGATTCATTTTGCCGTAAACTTCTTCCTGAGAGAGTGTTTCCACACACGTCTCAGGTCCAATTCCTGCTGGATCTCCAATAGTTATTGCTACAATAGGTTTTTTCATGTTATAGTCTCCTTTATTTTGTGTACTGTGCCCAGTCTTTTTCAAATTGCTCAATTCCTTTATCCGTTAAGGGATGCTTCACCATGTCACTAAAGAGACTCGGCGGAACAGTCGCAATATCACAACCAGATAAAGCTAAATCCTCTACATGTTTCAGTGAACGAATACTAGCTCCAATAATTTCCGTTTGATACCCATACGTATCAATAATTGAGTGGCAAGCCCTAATTAGGCTAAAGCTATCAGTCCCAATATCCTCTAAACGACCTAAGAATGGGCTTATAAATGTTGCCCCTGCTTTCATCGCCGTCAACGCTTGTGTAACACTAAAAATGAGCGTGACATTCGTTTTAATTCCCGACTTAGATAATTGCGAAACCGCTTTTAATCCCTCAGCAGTCATGGGTATTTTTACCACAACATTGTCGGCCCACTTTGAAAGCATATAAGCCTCTTCAACCATTTGATCTGCTTTAGTTCCGATAACTTCCGCACTCACAGGCCCCTGAGTTATCTGACAAATTTCTTTAATCGTTGCCTCAAACTCTTTTCCTTCCTTAGCGATTATCGAAGGATTGGTCGTAACACCATCGACTAATCCCATTTCATCAATTACTTTGATACTCTTGACATCTGCCGAATCAACAAAAAATTTCATGTTTATCCTCTACTTTCCATCGCAATAATCTGCTCAATTTTTTTTGCTGAGCTTTTACCTCGTTCATCCAAGGTAAAAGTATTTGTAACAAATGCTTCAACAATCTTTTTAGCTAGCTCTGGTCCAACTACTAAAGAGCCAATGGTAATAATCTGTGCATTATTACTCAATTGTGCTCGTTCCGCCGAATAAACATCATGGGTTTGCGCCGCTCTGATTCCCTTAACCTTATTAGCCGAAATCGCCATCCCTATCCCTGTTCCACATATTAAAATTCCTCGATCCAACTTATTAGCAACAACGTCATTTGCTACACTTTCTGCAATTTTAGGATAGTCTGTTTGTCCGTCACTATTAACACCATAATCAATTATTTCAATTGTTTGCTGCTTTAAGTACTCTTTTAAGAGGGTCTTCAATTCATACCCATTGCTATCAGAACCAATGCCGATTTTCATAAACATCTCCCCTTTCATTTATAAGCCCATCCTAACTTAAATTTTTTATTTACTCAACCAATTATCGACATTCGAAAGTTTTTTCTTTTCGAAATTTTCGTTTTCACTTTCTTTTGATTTTCGTTCAAGAGTGCGCTATACTGATAGACGAAAGGAAATGAGTAATATGAAAAATAGACAGGAAGAAATATTGACCATTATTGATCGACAAAATCATGTTGATGTTTCCGATTTGGCTGAGCTATTCGAGGTCTCAAAGCCAACTATTCGAGCAGACCTGAATGACCTGAATGAACAAGGCCTCATCTTAAGAACCCATGGTGGTGCAAAAAAGAAAGAATTAGATTATCATCTAAAGGACTCAGAGTACGACGAACGAAAATTACAACATATAAACGAAAAAAAAGAAATAGCATTAAAAGCTATTTCCTTAATTGAAGATGAGGATTGTATCTGTCTGGATGCAAGCTCCACTTGCTACGAATTAGCAAAACTTCTTTTTGTCAGTGAAAAAAAGGTGACTGTTTTAACCAGTGGCTTACGCACCGCCAACCTTTTAAAAGAAGCTAATAATTTAACAGTCATTATTATTGGCGGGATTGTTAAAGCAAAATCAAATGCTGTAGAAGGCAATTTAGCAAGTGATTTGATTCAAACCTTTAACATTAAAACATTTTTCACCTCTAGCTATGCGATTTCTATTGACGAAGGGTTATCTGATTTCAGTTTGCACGAAGCAAATTTAAAAAATGAGCTTATTCGCTCCTCATTAAAAACCATCGCTTTAATTGATCATACTAAATTTAATAAAAATTCAATCATTAAATTTGGGAATCTTTCTGATATTAATGCGATAATCACTGATAAAAAAATCAGCCCAGAAGTCTATCAACAGTATAGTCATCGCCTTAAAATGATTAAATAGATAAACTTAAAGACACCTCGTTGACTTCATAAAATGAAGACAAACAGAGGTGTCTTAAAAAAATACTAGTTTTTGTTCTCTATATCCTTGAGTTTTCTCATATCATTTTTTTGTAATACTATCCTTTATTGAATATATTTTGAGAGACTATTTCGAAAAGTGGTTAGTGTGATAGAACTAAGCAACTTTTGTACTCAGTCCTCCAATTAGTTTAGAATTATGTAAGTAAAGATATCTCATCTAACTTAATTTGACGAGTAGTTCTCTCATAGAAGTCCCCATGTAAAAAAGTATATGAAATATGATGAAGAATTTGGGTGACATTAAAAAAATCAACACTTCAAATTATTAATATAAATAAACATTATGAGAAATCACTCATATATATTTACTTACTGTTTTATAAACAGTAGTATATTAATTAACTATTGTTTATAAAACATTAGTTAATTGAAAACAGGAGGTTTTTTTATGAAAATTTTTAAAAGTATGATGGTTGCAGGTTTAGCAATTAGTTTATGTTCAGCCAGTTTAGCGATGGTGCCAAGCACAGCAGAGGCTGCAACTGTGGTAGAATCAAATTACAATAAGACAATCACTTTATTTAATAAAGCAGATATCTTAGAGTACACAGGCTTATCATTAACTAGTTCAAATGTATCGTCTGTTTACAATGAATTGGTTAAAACAAGTACATGGGAAGCCGCTGGTTATAGTTCATCAGAAGCAACTGTAATCGCAAGAGATTTCGGTAGAAACTATTACAAATCAGTAAATTTATTACAAAAAATGACGTATCAAAAAGATTTACACCTTAAAGTTATCTTAATTACAAAAGGCTATGTCAAAGCAGAATTTGGTTTACAATCATACTATGTACCAGAAACTGAAACACCTGAAGTTGAGATTCCTGAAGTTGAGATTCCTGAAACTGAAACACCTGAAATTGAGATCCCTGCTGCAAAATCTGATTTGAAAAAATTAGAAATCCAAGTAACATATAAAACTGGTCAACAGATCCAATTACAATACCAAGTAAATTCTAATGGGACTGTTAAAGCACAATATCAAGACAAATCAAATAAAGTTCAATTACAAGGTAGCGCTGCTGAAACCAAGATTGAAGGTATCATCGCTGGTTTAGATTTAAAAAATGCTAACGAAAAAACGATCACTTCACACATTTTGAACAAGTTAGGCCGTGGCACAAGCTATAAACAATTCCAATACCAAGGTCAATTTAACGATAATACACAAGTTAAATTCAAACTAAAATAGGCAGTAACATTATCGCAAATAGAAAAGAGCTCACGATACAAGTTCGCTAAACGAGCGTTAAAAAACGACAGCACAGCATCTATAAATTGGATATAATTCCAAGTTATAGATGCTGTTATTATTTGAACTCTAATTAAATATAATCAACTAATGGTAAATCAGTTGTTACTAATTCAACAACTTTATACCTCTCGCGTCAACGTCCACTGAATCTCTGTCTTTTGCTCACCAGTCTCTGTAAACTTGGCCGGAATCGTTAATTCTGGTTTTAATTGAATATCATATCTTTCCTTCTCGGCCCCACCATTAGTAAAAAATAGTTGCTCACTTTGAGAGAGTGGAGCTGCCTTTAAATCATCTGTATCAGCCGATATTGGATTTAATATCAAATTTAAGCCATTAGTAACAAAGTTTGGATCAATATACTTAGCTGTGACCTCCCACCCCTTAGCTTTATTTGAACGAGTATCAGTTACAATAACTTTCGCATTAGTCGTTTCTGCTGGATGCTGTTCTAAGCCATTTAATGTCACATCTGCAAAGCTCATCTTGGCATCGGTCGTGATATTTCCGAAGCTAACTGCGCCAGTCGGCTGCTTTTCTAACAATCTAATATTAGCATCTGCTAAGCCAGTATCTGTATCTGCATTAGATGAATTTGCTTTCCATCTGGCAGTAACAGTGATATTTCCCATATTAGCCACTTTTGGGGTCAGTTCATCATGCTGATACACTACACCGTTATCTCCTTGCCAACCATCAAAAGTATACCCTTCCTTGATTGGCTCTTTGAAAACTTTAAACTCTCTTCCATTGCTTAACTTGAAATCACCACTAATAGGAGACGTAAAAATAATTTTTTCAATAGTGTCTGTATAAAAAGCCTCTTCATCTAAGCCATTACCGCTACCAGCAACTGTATTACTACTGGTTATTCCTTTGGGTAGCCGAACGCTGGTTAACCCACTTCTAGCAAACGCTCTAGCCTCAATGGTTGAAACATTGTCAGGAATATCAAGGGTTGTCAATGCAGTTGTGCCGTCAAATGCCATGTATGAAATTCTGTCTAAATTCTTTGGTAAAGTCACAGAAGATAAATTTTTAGCCCCTGAAAATGTATTTATAAACTCAACGCTATCACCCATCATAGTCTCTGGAAAAACGACTGATTCTATCCCAGAGTCCTGAAAAACCAAGTTTCCCATAACTTTTAATGTATTAGGTAAATTAACGGATTTTAAGGAAGCTGTTCCCTCAAATACCGCACCTGACATAAATTCTAAATTCTTCCCTAAATAAATAGTCTCTAGCAGAGAACGGCCTTGAAAGGCTCTCCTCTCAATTCTAACAATCGTATCAGGTAAGATTATTTTTCTAACGTTATCAATTTCACCAGCCTCATTAGATTGTTGATCATAAGCTAATGCTTTAGAGTCAATCTCTGTTACAATGTACTCTTTTCCAGTAGTCGTATCTGTGACTTTTTCTGGAATCTCGACTACCTCAGATAAACTATTTAGCACATAACTCTGTAGCATTACCTTCGTTGAATCAGCTTTATTCTCATCTTGAATAACTGCATATTCAAAATTATCAGCAAAAAAAGTAACAGTCTCCCTCAAATGAGTTTTTTTACCTTCATTCACTAGACTTTTTCCAGCAACTTTAGCTGAAACATGAATAGGTTGAACCATCAATACTATCCCTGTTAAACACAAACTACTAAATAAAATCAGCTTTTTTTTCTTCATTCTACTGCTCCTTTAAACCTCAGGTGTTAGTGTCCATTGTAGGGTCGCACGATAATCTCCAGCTACGTCAAGCCCCATCGGAATTTTTAGAGTTGGATTTAAAACGACTTCTTTTTCATTCACGCCATCTTCATATTGGCCACTAAAAACTAGTCTATCTATGTCACTGATTGTTACAGATGAGCTATCAATATTTAGAGAAAGAACCAAGTTATTTGCTAAAAAAGGCTTAGGTTCTGTCGCTTCTGTTACATCCTTTACACTAACATCATAAGCTCCTGTTTTACCTGCATCCGGTTTTTTGCGCGTATCATCCAAAATAATTTTCGCACTTGTTTCAGCCTTTTCACTCACTGTTTGCTCTGCACCTGTTAGTGTTGTATCAGCGAAAATAATTCTAGCGTTTGTTGTAATGTCTCTAAACTTAATACTGCCAGCAGGTGGTGTACTATCTTCTAGTATTACGACAGACGCATTTGAATTACCGCTATCCGTATCCGCATAAACAGTTCCAGTCCCTCCAAGTGTTACTCCCATTGTTGCAACAAATAATACGCTTAAACTTTTTTTGATTTTCATGTTCATTTCTCTTTCCTTCCTATACTTATATATTTATGGGTTATTCCCACATAAACCTGAGTCACTTTTTACTTAAGATAATTACTGTGGATTAGCATTTCCTTCAATAGCCTCTTTGGATAGCTTAAGCTACCACTCAACACAAAACTAAAATAGAATTGACGTAAAAATGCTCTAACCATCGCCTAAAAAATCACTGGTCATCCTGTGTTTTTCAATAGGCTGTACCTTTTTGTTTTCTATATAACACGATACAAGTACTTGCTAATACTATGCTTCCTATATATGAGAATAAACACGTGTTGTTCTCCCCTGTTTTAGGTAATTCCTTACGATCTACCGCTTTATTATGCTCTTTTTTACTTTCATATGTGTGATCTGTTGATTCACTTGTCGTTGGCAGCATGAGTTTAATGGTTGCTGTACTAACGTCTGAATCCTCTGTTATTTCCGCATTGACTAAGACTGGTGCTGTTACTCCTAAATAGAGTAATAAAACAAGCAGATTCATTTTATTTATTTTCTTTTTTTTTCTACTACGCTTAACTTTTTTTTGCTTTCTTTGACGATAAAACAGATAGCAGACTATACTAAAGATAAGCAATACGAGGCCGATAATGAGATACAATCTCCAGTTGCTCCCTTTTTTGAAGACCATTGAGTCATTTAATTCTTTTGCTTCTTTTTTAGTGATCTCAAATTCTTCAACCCACTTCTTGTTTAAATCTTTAGCTTTAGCAGTCAATTCTAACCTATAACGTCCTGCTTTAAACTCATTTTTACCCAATGAAATGGAATAAGCAAAATTCGAGTTCGGTGCCAGCTTCATGTTCTTTTTAGTTTCTTTATAAACTGCCGTTTTTTCCTTTGCTCTAAAAATGTTTGCCTCGATAACTAATCCCCTCAAAATCTCTGGTTGGGGATTTTGCAGTTTTGCTTTGACAACATTTTCAAATGCTTGTTGCCCAATACTAACACCTTGAAAATTCAATTTGTTTACAATATCGATTTCAGTTTGTCTAATTTTAACGGGTAAAACATAAGAAAAAACGTTGGTAATAGCGCCATTACTTTTAGTCTCATCTGACCTTTGCTCATAAACCCGAATCCCACCAAGTATGATCCCATCAAACTCATCACTAGGCATCTCCAACTGAACCTTGAGCGTAGCTACATCCCGACCTTTGACCTCAACTGCTCCATCACTTTTAGCGAGGTCCGTCAATTTATGTTTTAACGTTGGGTCATATTCTTTTGTTTCATGCTGATATTCAATCACACCATTATCATTCGTAATTGAATTTTCAACAATCGCTACAAACGTTTTCGGTTCAATGCTTTCATTATGTACTTCTATCTCTAATACCTGCTTTTTATTGGGTCCTAACTTGATATCAAAAAAATCCGTTACATCTAATTTCTGATTTGTTGGTAACATCGGCACAACAAAAAATGTTTGCTTGTCCTCATTTTCAGCCAAAACTTTCAATGGGGCAATTACACTTAACAAGATAACTAAAAATAATGCCCACCTCTTTTTCCTTTTTATCCCTTCCTTTCGGCTAAAAATAATCTTATCCTCTGACAAAACATCATTCACTTTGGACTAACACATCCTTCCTTTCATATTAAATAAAACCCCAACAATGTTAATTCCTCTTTGTTTCAAATTATCTAAGCATAACTAGCATCGCTAGATTCTTTCCATCTACTTCCAAGGTGACCATTGCTACTTTTTCTCCACCAATATTGATCTTATATCAATTTAAACCGGCTAGCTGTTGCAGTAAATGTATAGTCAGTCCGCTCCTCTTGAAAAATAAACCATCCTGTAAAATCACTAAAACTAACTTCAGCCAGCTCTAAATCATTAAAGGAGGAACAAACGACACTATCTTCAATGATTACCTCAATTTTTTTCAATTGATGAGCAGATAATGCGACTATCATTTTTGTTCCAGCTCTCAACGACTCACCATTATTTTCGACCTCTTCTGTATAGATAGGCGAGAGGCTCACTAAAATAAATTTTCCACCATTTAAGATCATCGTATCACTGAGCTTAATATCTGTTATTTTTAGCATACTTCTACCCCTTTACTTGATACTAATGGACAGCTGGTCCTCATGAAAGCATGAAGACCAGCTACCACCGCTACTCTTTATTTTTTAGGTGTTACAATATTCCAGTCATGCTTATCATTCCAAATTGCGTCATGCTTGTTACCACTTCCATCTTCATACTTCACAGTTATTTTATTACGAGCTTGATCTAAAGGTATCGCTAAGATTTCTGTCTCCATCACCAGCGAATTATTCAGTCCGGTGAAGCTTTTATATTTCTCGCCATCAATATAAACAGTAAAAGAGTTTATATTAGAATAATAAACATGCAACTTGTCGTTAACCATCGAAAGGAAAACAGAAGTATTTAACTCTGGTTTCACATAAACTGTTAACCAAAATTCAAGGCTGCGACTGGTGTCTATAGAGATTTTCCCTTGAGCGATCTCAGTCTCCTTATGCTCCTTATTTTCAGTAGTTAATACATGACCGACCACTTTATAAAGACCTAAACTAGTTGGTGTTACAGTAAAAATTTCTTTTTCAGCCTCTAACAGCATTTCAATTGGTGTAAACTTCGATGGTGAACTATTTAAGCCTGATTCGATTTTTTTCGTTACCTTATTCTCTAAGTTCGAACCACGTTGAATCTTGACAGTTCCTTGTGTCGGAATTTCTACTTTACTTGTTGGCTCCAACACAATTTGCCGAATATTAAATGTCGTTGCCATTCTGTGGTAAACATACGTCACAGTGTAGTCTTTCTTCACTGAGGCGATTGACACTTTCGTGCTTCCCGTTGCAGCTATTTTTGCTCCACCGTCGATCTGATACCCTTTAATACTGTAGCCTGTTGAGGCTGCTGGGAAAGTTTTCGAATAACCTAACCCATCATTCAGGGTGACTGAGGTATCCGCCTTGACGGTAGTCCCTCTTTGATCGATATACTTCTCCGTTATCTTCCACTGCTTCTGATAGACATATGTTACAGTATAGTTTTTCTGCACTGACGCGATTGACACTTTTGTTGTTCCGATCGCCGCTTTTTCTGGCTCGTTCTCTATCTGATACCCTTTTATCACATAACCGGCTGGTGCGGCTGGGAAGGTTTTAGAGTAACTTGCTCCATCGCTCAGGGTTACTGACGTTGCGTCTTTGTCTTTGATCTTCACACCGTTTTGATCCACATACTTCTCTGTTATTTTCCACTGTCTTTGATAGATATACGTCACGGTCTGATCTTTCGTCACTGGGGCAATCGTCACTTTCGTCGTGCCTGTGGCCGCTTTTTCTGCCCCTCCATCAATCTGATACCCTTTTATCACATAACCGGATGGTGCGGCTGGGAAGGTTTTAGAGTAACTTGCTCCATCGTTCAGGATCACTGACGTTGCGTCTTTGTCTTTGATCTTCACACCGTTCTGATCCACATACCGCTCCGTTACTTTCCACTGTCTTTGATAGATATACGTCACAGTATAGTTTTTCTTCACTGGGGCAATCGTCACTTTCGTCGTGCCTGTGGCCGCTTTTTCTGCCCCTCCATCAATCTGATACCCTTTTATCACATAACCAGATGGTGCGTCTGGGAAGGTTTTCGAATAACTTGCCCCAATATCTATGGTCATAAAGGTATCTGCTTTGATTGACGCGCCACTTTGATCGACGTATTTCTCAGTAATTTTAAATTTCGATTGATAGAGTTGGGCTTTTGCCAAACTATTTAGCACAACATTTGCCCCTCGGGTATACCGATATTTCATGGTATAGTCCATTGCTTTTTTAGCATTTTTCAAACCCGTTAAATGTTCATTCGCTCCTGATTGATGAGCATCCGTTATATTGGTTTTATATCCTGTATTAGCTAATTTCGTTGCCGCTGTTTGTCCCGCTAATGCCCAATTATGATCATACGAATACGTTGCAGAATGACTTAAAGAAAGGACTTTTGCATCTGTTATTGCCGAAGCCTGTTCCAGTGGATATCTGAAATTATCGGCATACAAGACAAGATTTTTTGCTTTATCCACTTGAGTGGTTGGTCCTGTCACAAAAACAGTGATTTTTCTTGTGACCCCCTGATAAGTCAAGGTCAATGGATATGGTTTCAAAATATCAGAAAAATCCTTAGTAAATTCTTTTGCTTGTCCTACACTGGTTAAGGCATCATATTTGGCTTTCGCTCCTTTAATGGCATTCAACTCTGTTGCATTGACTGTTACAGCATTCTTAGCTGTAGTTCCATTATCTATGGTTGTTCCGTCAGTTAAGTTCCACGCAAAAATACCTGCTTTCTTTTTAGCACTTACAGGATCTAGGCTAGTCACACTGTTGATTGGGATATCAAAATTCTCAGCTCGAATTGCGAATTTTGCATTGTAAGCTGTTTTATCATCAACATTATTCACCCATCTGGAAGCCGTGGTTTTCTGCTTTTGACTATCTGTAATAAAATAGGTCACTTGTTGAGGCCCTATCTTTGTATAACTCTGATATCCCAATGCATTCCAATCAATCGCTCCCTGAGAGGAAATCGTATTACCAGTAGCGTCATAAGCCAGTAAATTGGGATTTCGATTAATTCTTGCGTTCAACCAGGCTTGTGTCTTTTGGCCCGAAATATTATTCGGGGATAGCTCATACGTATCATAAACACTTACCCCCGATAAGAGGTGTTTTTCAATCTGAGCCTTAGTCTTCGCAGTGTCAATAACCAGCCCATTCGTCACTTTGATAGCTGACGCAAAATCATCGTCTCTTTTTAGAGAAGCTGCAAAGTCATGGGAATAAGAATTTTTCAGTTTGGGATGATAGCTTCCACTCACTAATTCTGTAACATTAGTTTTTTCATTTTGCTGACCGACAAGTATCACTTGATTATTATCAGAAAGCATTGAGGTAAATTCAATGTTAAAGCCCACTTTGATAGCTGAAAATGTTGACAATGAAAAATTAGAAGCTAACACCTCACCTAGTACAATAGAATGGGCACTACCTCTACCTAAAAACTCCCCATCAAACGTGTCCATCGTACCAAAAAAAGAAATCTTTTTTGGATCATCTTGACTTGGGACGAATGTTAATTTGCTGTTTTTAGGAAACTTTTTTACAGTGTCAATATTCCAAGTTGAATAATTAATTTTTGCAAAAATTAAATTTTTGCCATCCTCATAAGTAATATACTGGTTCTTTACATCAGAAATTGCTTTTTGAAAGATAACACTTTTTCCAGCTAGTAGATTGGCCTTCAACCCACCACTAGTATTCCACAAACCCAGGGAACTTTTGTGAACATTTTTCGCAGTAACATCCAGTATTAACGCATAACCAGCAGGGGACTTATAAACATGAGACGCGCTATAAAAGTCAGTGGACGTTTGTCCCCAAGCAGGATTGACTGTTGCAAGATTTGGAAGTGCCAAAACTGAATAATCAGAAAAACCATCTAAATTAGCATTAAAATTGTAGAGAAGAAGAACGTCTTTTGCCCAATTGGCGTCACTAATCATACTTGTATAATGATGACCGTTTGGTGCGAACCACTGACCATTAAAAGAATCAATACTTGCTAACCATCTTCCACCAATCAAATTAACCTTTTTTTCAATATTTTTCTTACTAATGATTGTTCCATTCTGGTTGATTGTCACTACTGCAAATGCATTGGCTGATGGTTTATCATACCAAGCGACATAATTACTACCACGTTTTACAATTCTACTGTAAACTAACGTATTTATTGCCGCTAAGCCATTAGTATTTAACGGCGGTTCAAAATACTGTCTACTCTCTTCCTTCCCACTACTATCTAGAATGGCAACATATGAATTAGAGCTATAATTCAGTCCAGCCGTTACCGAGTAACTTGATTCACTCCCGATGACTATTTTCTTATTGTTAGGCAGTGAAACTATGTCACTGTATCTTTCAGATAAAGGAGAAACACTATTTGTATAATAACGATTCTTGACGTAGTTCTTTATTTTTTCGTTGCCTTGAACGTACCCATTATAAGTTGGATTCCCAACCAAGGACGGTTCAACTAGCTTTGTCGCATCAATTCCTATTGGAAATTTCTTTGTCGCATTCGTTGAATCTACCGTAATGCTTGTTATCGGATGAGCCTCCAGTTCTTCTTCACTCTTACTTAAGACAAAATAAATTCCCATGAAAATACTAAACAGAAGGACCAGTTTAAACGTTAGAAGGGAATAGTTCTTTGTAGTTTCTCGTTTCTTGATTTTCCCTGTCTCCTTCCCACTCAAGATCGTATCAATTGTTTTCAACAGCTCAACACTTGTAGCTTTCCCTTTTTTCCTAATTCTCCTTTTCACCCAACTCGCCTCTTTCGTTCACTCCTATTTTTTCGCCTCTTCTTCATTAACAGCTAATGCTTTCCCAGTTTCATATGTTGATAGATAATACATACTCAAATTGATTGTCGAAGAATAGCTAAAGCTCTCTTCTCCTGCCGAATCCGGGTTGTGACGGTAGTTGACTTGTGTCACTTTTGTAAACCGACGATCGTTCTCCAACTTTTCGATAAAGCTCAACAAGTTAACTTCACTTCCACTTATAACATCAAAACTCATAACCAAATTTCTAATTTGATGCTCACTCATGCTCGCATTTTCGGAAGTGACATCTGTGACAGGAAAGACCGGCTTATCTTCGAAGGTCATATGTTGAATAGACACACTATTATTTTTAGCTAATCCTTGAAAATAATCTGCCAACATCATGCCATTTGGAATGATTGGTACCTCCGTCACCAAGGTCGTTTCCAATAACGCCGGTAAGTTCTTTAGCTTATCGGCCTTCGCCTGCTCGGTTTGAATTTCAGCTGTCAACGTACTCACTTGCTTTTTTAGTTCTGTTACTTTGGCAGCTTTTGGCTGAATGAGTATTCCCCAGAAAATCAACGCAAATCCAATCAATGAAATAGCAAGCAAAGCTAAGACCATCATATGTTTTCTAGAAAATGAAATTTTAGTCATTTGGTTGATTCTCCAATCTAGTTATCATCGGTAAGCCCTCTTTTTTTAGACGAATAGTATAATCTGATTCTGCAAAATCCGCCTCTTTTGTCAGTGAGATTGGCTTACAATCATAAACCCACTCAAGCTTTTCTATGGCTTCTTTAAATCTAACGCCACCATTATAAAAGTCCCCTCTTACCTTAATCGTCAGGCTAGGAAATAATTTTGAGCCATCACCAGCTAACAGCTCCTGATTCAGTTGATCCTGACCTCCGTCTAGTAATAACTCGTAAGATAACAAGGTTACCTCAACCTCTTTGGCAGTCTCACTGAAGGCTTTCATGACTGAGGTCGCTAAGATTTGCTCCTGCTTCAACTCCGAAACTGCTCCCTGTAACTCAACTAATTGGGAATCCTCTAAACGCTTAGTTGTTTTCTCCAATCGGACCTTTTCCATCCGTTTAGTCGTGACATCACCTGTATAAGCAGTGACAGTCAATTGATAGAACAAGAAAAACAAAATGAGGGCAACGATGACAATAACGGCCGAGAACGCTGTTCCAATTAAAATAATATCCATTGCTCTATTTTTTATAAATTTATCTGGTAACAGATTTATATTCATACTTAAACCTCTTTCATGGCTAATCCTGCTGCCAGCAAGAATCGCTCTGGAATCGTCTCTTGACCATTTTTAAGAGGGGAATTTAACGCTTTAACAGGTAAGTCAGTTCGATTTTGAATGATGGATTCTGCTTCCTTACTTAACAGTGGGTGTCCACCAACTAAATAAATTTGAGATACTTCTTTTCCGAAAGCCAGTTCTGTTGTAAAATAGTCAACCAAATTTTGAATAGTCATCCCTAATGAATCTAGTGCTTCTAACTCACTCTCTGTCGAAAATTCTATCTTGACAGAACCACTTTTTTCGATATATTTCCAGTTCACTTGATTATAATTGTCATATTGAACATAAACAGGGACATTTTTTTCAAAAATAGTAATCGTCGCAGCTCCACCATTTAACTCCACCAACAAAAAGGTTTCTGACCAATTAATCCGCTTTTGAAACACTCTTCCGTAAGACAAAGAACTAGCATCCACACCGATTAATTGTCCGCCGCTTTTCTCAATAGTATCGCCAATCTTTTCTAAAAATGGTTCTGACGTCACAATGATAGATACATTTCCATCAATAACAAATTGTTGCTTTTTCACTAGGATATTTTTGATCTTATCCGGTGACCGCTTTTTTTTCTTTCTTGACTTTTTAATTTCCCCATGTTGATAGACCAATAAATCAAATATTGGTTGCTCAAATGGCAACGCAATGGACTCGCCTAATTCAAAAAACAAATACTCTCTGACTTCTTTTTCTGATTGTTTCTCTTGAACAGGGACCTGCCTAATCAACAATTTAGAATTAGGGGTTGCGATCACCATATCCGACTGCCTCATGCGCGTTTTACGATAAATCTCTTTCAACGAATTCACAAACTGCTCCGAATTTCGCAATTTGTCCCCCTTAAAAAAAGAGCCATTATTAACAATTTCGCCGTAACTCCATTTATTCCCTTTTGATACACAATAGCGTATGACATTTTTTTCTATATCAATCCCAATGCCGTGACGCCTTTTCTTTTTCAGCATACTATTTACCCACCTTTATCTCATCTAACTAATAACTCTATTAATTGGTGATATTGTCCTGTCGTATATTGATAAACGATCACGGTCCCAATCGCAATAAATGGCCCAAAGGGAACAACTTTTGAGTTGGTTTTCTTTACAAGAAAGAGTCCTAAATAGAAAAGAAGTGCCACTAATGATGCCACAAATAAAATGACTAATACCTGTAAAGGACCCACAAAAATACCAATAACAGCGAATAATTTAATATCTCCCCCACCCATTGCTTGTTCCTTAATCAACGTTAACAAGAACAATGGAAGAAATCCCACAAGAAAACCCGCAAAAGGGTACCACCAATACCCATTTTGAGGAATCAAAAAGCGTTCAATCAGAGCCAGTATAAAAAATGGCAATAACACTTTGTTAGGAATTAGTCGATATTGAATGTCAGATACACTAATGATTAGCAACAACGAGAATAATGTCATACTAACAAGTGTCTCTGATGTCAGCTGTAACAAAACAGCTGACATCACAAACAGTACCCCTGTTAAGACTTCAAAGAGTGGTGAATAACCACCAATCTTTGAAGCACAGTAATAGCATTTGCCTTTTAATAGTAAATAGGAAACACCAGGAATCAATTGCCAAGCCTTTAATTGATGCCCACAATGATCACAATGCGAACGGCCAGTCAAAGTTTCCTTTTTGGGTACACGATAGCCTACCACCATGAAAAAGGAGCCTAGACACATTCCTATAATGAAGATGTATAGATATATAATTATTTTCGGAACCAGTCCTAACACGCTCATAAAAAAACTCCTATCTTATTTCAAGTGGCAACAAAATTAATATAATAAATTACTTAGCAAATCCAAGTTCAGTTCTTGTTAAAGTCGCTACTTTTGTACTTGTCAATGCTGTAGTTGCTGTTCCTTTATTAGTTTTAGTGCCTGCCAAAATTGCCGAAGCACCAACCGTCATTGTTAATGTACCATCTGCATCTACATTGAAAACTACTTTCTTTTGATTAGTAGTTCTTGTTGCGGGATCTTTTCCCCAAATTGTTTCATTACCAACTTCGAAGTTTTTGGAAGTTACTAAATCTGCTAAATCAAACTTGTCTTTGTTAGTACCTAAAGTACTAGATTGATATAATTTAGCCGCAGTGTAAGCATTCTGAAGTTCTGATACAGCAGCATCTTCTCTCGAATTTTGTATCACCTGACCAATTGCTAATGCTCCAACTCCCATAATAATCGCCAAAATAACCACAGTTGCTAGTAACTCAACCATTGTTAACCCTCGCTCATCATTTAATATACTAGTCAATCTACTTTCTTTTCTTTCTTGTAACGTCACAACATTTGTCATTCTTTCATCCTCCTGAAATTCTTTTTTATCTATATTAGCTAGAAGTCTAGGTTTCTAGTTAATAACTCCTTTTATTACTGCTCTAACCTTGAATCGCTCCATACATCGCAAACATCGGCAACATAATCGCTGCTACAATAAAACCAACTATCCCACATATCAACAACAAAACTAATGGTTCTATGATGGTCTTAATTCGTTTAGACGATTCGTCTACTTCTTTTTCATAAATAATACTTAGCTTTTCAAGCATATCTTCCAATGAGCCGGTACTCTCTCCCACCTTGACCATTTGTGTCGCTAATAACGGAACAGCGGAGCTTTTTGAGAAGATAGCGCTAAGTCGTCCTCCTTGAGATACCTCTACTTCACATTCCTGAACCATCTGCTTGATATACGTATTACTGACCACATCACTACTCATGTCAAGCGCTCTTACCATCGGCACAGAACTAGAGAGTAATGAAGAAAGAGTGGTCATAAATACCGAAAAATTACTCTTTTGGATCAATTCACCAAAGCCTGGTATCCTCAACATCACCAAATCATATTTCAACCGAAACACTGCATTTCGTTTGCCAATAAATAACCCCAACCAAATTAGAACTATCACCACCACTATCACGAGTCCTTTAGTCTGTAAAAACTCACTAATTCCCATGGTCATTTTAGTGATCGCTGGCAATTCTGCTTCAAAACTATCAAACACCGTCACAAACATCGGCACAATTGAAACCATTAGAAAGATTCCAACGGCCACCGATGCGATCAACATCATAATCGGATAGATCATCGCTGTAATCACACTGCTACGATTGGCAGATGATTTTTCATAATAATCTGCCATCTTCTTTAAATTACTCTCCAATGAACCAGAGATTTCTGCTACGGCTATGACATTAATCAACAAAGGAGGAAAAGCATTCGTATGTTTTCTATAACAGTCTGATAGTGTCGAACCACTTTCTAACTCCTCTGTTACCTCCACCAAGACTTTTTTAAACGTTTTATCTCGTTGCTGTTCTTCTAACATCTTCGAGGCATCTAGCACCGTAATCCCCGCATTAATCAACGTCGAAAACTGTTGTAAGTAGCCTACTAATAATTTAGGCTTGACCTTAGAAAAAAGATTAATTTCTTTATTCGCAAGCGTAGCTTCTTGCTCGATCACAGATAATGGCTTGATATGCTTTTTCTTTAATTGCTGGCTTGCCTCTAGCGCAGAACTCGCTTGAATCGTCCCTCGAGCAGTTTCACCGGAGTATCGTTTTCCTTGATAGGCAAAAGTGGCCATTACACCTCACCTCCATCTTCTAACAGACTAGAAGCCACATCTGCATCCACTCTCCCTGCTTGAGAAAGCTGTGTAACAGAGGCGCTCATGGTATGCATGCCTTCTGATTTCCCCATCAATAACATGTTGGTGATTTGATGGGTTTTGCCTGAACGGATAATACTGGCAATCCCTTTAGAATTTACCAACATCTCAGTCGCTGCCACCCGTCCTGTTCCATCTCTCGTCGGCAATAACCGTTGTGACAAAATTCCCACTAACGCCCCTGCTAATTGCGTACGCACTTGTGATTGCTGCTCCGCTGGAAAAACATCCACAATTCGCTCAATCGTGGAAGGCGCACTGGAGGTATGCAAGGTTCCTAAGACTAAGTGACCTGTTTCAGCCGCTGTCAAAGCAATTGAAATAGTATCGAAGTCACGCATTTCGCCCACTAAAATAACATCTGGATCCTGACGTAACGCGGCTCTTAAGCCATTGGCAAAAGACACCGTATCACGGCCGATTTCGCGTTGAGAAATGATGCTTTTTTTGTGCTTATGGAGATATTCCACTGGATCTTCTAGTGTTAAAATGTGCGTCTTTTTCGTTTCATTTAAATAATCAAGCATCGCCGCTAAGGTCGTGGATTTACCAGAGCCTGTCGGTCCTGTCACTAAAAATAAGCCTTGATTCTTTTGAATCATACTCCGCAACACCTCAGGCATCCCTAATGAATTAAGATTAGGGATGTCAATGGGAATCTGTCGTAACGCGATTGCCACTGTGTCCATTTGCCGAAAAACATTTACCCGAAAACGGCTAATGTCTTTCAGCTCATAAGCTAAATCGACTTCTCCCATTTCCTTAAAATCCTGCCATTGCTTGGGTGTACAAATCACTTGTCCCATCGCTTCAATGTCTTTCGAATAGAGAGTCTCTGTCCCTTCAATCCCTTGTAAATTTCCATGAAGGCGAAACATCGGGGGTAACCCCTCTACGAGGTGAATGTCCGAAACACGTTGTTCAACCGCTAACCTTAACCAGCTCTCAATTAGGCGTTGAGCGTCGTTTCTAACCAATAATTCATCCGGGGTAGGGGAAAGAAATAAGGCCTCGTTATTACTTCGGCTTCTCCTTCGTGACTGTTTTTTTGAGCGAGTCTCACTCATTTGCTCACACTCCTGTTCTTTTTACGCCTCTTCCGCCACTACTTTCAATAATTCTTCCACCGTGGTTTCACCAGCCATGACTTTCTCCAAACCATCATTAATTAAAAAAGTCATGTTTTGTTGCTCGACATAGGCAACTAACTCATCATTCGTTGCCTGATTTGTCACCATTCGGCGTAGTTCAGCTGTCATCATCAACAATTCTTGAATCGCAAGTCGTCCTTGATAACCGGTGTAGCCACATTTGGCACAGCCTTTTCCCTTCATCAACGTCGTGTCAAAATGACCATGTTCCTCTAAAAAGATCCGTTCCTGTTCCGTGACAGCTGTTTTAGTCTGGCAACTGGTGCAAACCTTCTTCACTAACCGTTGAGCCAATACGCCTTCCAACGCATTGGCCACTAAAAAACTGTCCACTTCCATATCAATTAATCGATTGATAGTTCCAACTGAATCATTCGTATGAAGGGTAGACAAGACCAAATGACCGGTCATAGACGCACGAATCGCAATTTCAGCTGTTTCCTTATCTCGAATTTCGCCGACCATCACAATATTGGGGTCTTGCCGCAAAATACTTCTTAACCCGCTAGCAAAAGTTAGCCCAATGCTGCTGTTAACCGCCACTTGATTAATGCCTTCCAATTGAAACTCAACAGGATCTTCAACCGTAATGATATTAACATCTGGTCGATTCAACTCCTGTAAAGCCGCATAAAGGGTCGAAGACTTTCCCGATCCTGTTGGCCCAGTCACTAAAATAATCCCGTGAGGCTGCGTCAATAATTTTCGGAAGTTTTGAAGCAGGGTCGCCTCAAACTTAAATTCATCCAAGCTACGAATCCCAATTGAGCGATCAAGAATCCGAATCACAATTTTCTCCCCATGAATGGTCGGTAAAATTGAGACCCGTAAATCAACTACGCGCCCACTATTTGTCAACATTGCCCGGCCATCTTGAGGCAGACGAGTTTCAGTGATGTCTAATGAAGATATTATTTTCAGTCGCGAGGTAACCGCCTGTTGACTATTTTTAGGCAATCGTTTCAATTCGCGCATCTCGCCATCCACGCGTATCCGAACAACCAAGTACGTTTCCTGAGGATCAAAATGAATGTCACTGGCCCGTCTATCAACCGCTTCTTGTAATAAAGTCGTCACCGTTTTAATCACAGGGGAGTCCTCATTAACAGGCCCTGTTGGCTCAGCCATTGTTGGGGCGAATTCTTGACCGGCAAACAAGGTATCAATATTTAAATCAGAAGGATAGTCACGGACAATCAGCTGTTGGATGTCGCTCTGATCGGCTTGTACAGGGTTAATCACAAGTCCCGTAATGAGTCGCAATTCATTCAACACTGAAAAATCTTTGGGCTGACTCATGGCTACTGTGAGTCGATCCTCTTCTCTTTTTAACGGAAAAACGTTGTATTGTTTCGCAAAACTCCGAGGAATTAATTCTAATAAATGCTTATCTAAAGAAGCGTTGAACACGTCTTGAACCTGAGTCGTTTCAGACTGGCTAGTCGAGCCTCTTTTTCTTCTTTTAGATGACTTACCACTTTTAGTGGACACTCTCTGACTCACTTGCTTCCCTCCTCTAATACTCAAGACTTTCCACATAATCAAAGGTCCGATTAATGATCTCACTGGCCCCTTTATTCGTTGTTTTCGTCGGCTTCACCAACACTACTTTTCCTTCTAGAGAATGACTTTCCTTGGCAGTTGTTAGGTCAGCCACAGTCGTAATTGGTAGACCTCTTCGCTTCAAGTCCGTTGCCAAAGAAGTGGCATCTGCTTCACTATAGGGCTGTAAAATCACCCGACCTTTTAACTGTCCTTTACTTACCATTTCTTCCAAAAAGAGAGGATCAAAGAGTAAATTATCAGGTAATAGCTTCAGTGATAAATAGGACTTCTTCCCTACTTCTAAGTGAAACGGCTCAACTCCGGTATAGCCCAGCTCTATTTTACTTCCTTCTTTTAAGATAATTTGATTCCAGTACGCCTCATCATCGTAAAAGTGAGTAAATTCTTTGGTATCAATTGATAGACCTGTTTTATCTTTAGGGTATTCACTATAAGACTGTCTCCGCGACGTTTTGACAGAATCTATAAAACTAACGCCTTTGACAGCTAAACTTGTATTAGGCCCCTCTAAAATGATACTTGACGGTGTCTCAGGTTTATTTTTAGCAAAGTAAGTAAAATTAATGCTGTCAGAATCTTTTTTCATTAACACATTTGTCAAAAGAAAATTTCCTTCCACCTCAATTGTTCGAGCATCATTCACGGTTGAACTAATCCCACTTTGACTCACTGGTCCAGCATATAAACTGCCACTAGAAACCACCATCCCTCCTTTGAGAAAGTCGTTCCAATTAGTCGCCTTTGGATCTTGTGCTAAGGCGCTTGAAGCGTACTGAGCAAAAGAAAGACTATTCGCCTCTACTTGATTGTCAATACTTAGCTGGCCCTTTGAAAACAACACACCTTGTGTTGATTTCGCCTTACTTTCCGTATGAGTTCCGTTGATCAATAGGTTAGTTGTTTGAAAATCTGGCACATCAATCACTAAGCTCGACTTTGGGACATCCAGCTCAATAAAGGTGCCTGTTGCCGCCTTAACTGACTCAACTTGAATAAAACTCGCCTGCTGTGGATTCGTCGTGGTGTTTCTTAGAGACAGTAGATTGCCCGTTTGAAGTGAACTCCCGGTATTACCTGTCATTTGTGGCCCATATCTAACCAAAAATGACCCAGCAAAGCGTAAGGTGCCGATTTTTTTAGTACCTGTCGTAAAATCCAAGGGGGCTCCATCTGTTATATCCACAATGTGTGACGGATAATCCCCATAAAGAGGACTCTTTTGACTTGTGTAGCTGCCATAATCAAAGCCCTTTTCAAGCCCCTCCTGATACGTCTCAAGCTGCATCATTTTCTTCAACCATTCATCTGCAGACAGATACTTGCTGCCACTTGGTAAATAATAGGAATAAAACACATTTCGCCAGGTATCCATTTCTTGAATCGTTTCATCAGAATCCACTTGCTCCCACTGTATCTCATACAGATAATTGGAACTGATTTTAGACGTTGACTCACGGCCCTTGTGCGTCTCTGTGACCTCAACGGTTAACGGAAAAACAAGTTGAATATTCGTCCGAGTATCTCCTATTTCATAACTCGATTTCGCCCAACCAAAGCCTCCTGAGCCGCCACCTAATTCATATGGATCAATTTTACTGGCAGTCATCTGGCTTGGATCATAGATAACCTTATAGGAAAATTGTTGCTCTGAGCCAACATTGGTGTCAGTTATATCACTCACTGTTGACGGCAAAATCCAATTAGCCACCAGACTCTTTAGTTTCTTTTCATCACTTCCTAATGATTGGGTCACAATGGTTACTGCCAACTTTTCTTCCAGTGTCTCTTTAATTTTCTGGGTGCCCTTTTGCATGGCATACTCTCCGACATCCTTGCTTTGCTTGAATTTATCTACCCGATCAATTTGAGAAAAAGCCCGCATCGCAAACAGAAAGATCGCCCCTACAATCACACTTGCTAAGATAATCGCCCCTAAAGCGTAAATTAAGGCATATCCTGATTCTTCTTTTGCTTTACCACCTACCATTGCCCGGCGTGTCTCCCTTCGCTTTTTCATCGTCTCGATAACTACTCACAAATTTACGGCTATACTGAATCTTATCTTTAGTACGTGTATCTGTTAGTAAGGCGTCCATATCCCATGTCCCATCGCTACTATAAAAAGGGGTAAAATTGATGGACTCTTTATAAAATAAAATGATGCCACTTGTTTGAATCGTAAAAGTATCACGGTAACTTGACATACCATATTTTGTTTTTCTCGCTTCATACTCATTTTTTTGTAACAACACTTTAATTTTTACGGCACGATCTTTTATCTGATAAGCTTCCGCTTTCAAGTTATTATTATCATTGATATCAGTCAGAAAAATCGGATTGAGTCCGTCTTCTGACGGGGTGTTTGTCTTCGGTGCTGACGGATCACCATCCGTTAATTTAATGATGTGTGCTTCCTTCCAATTGACTGTCGGATCAAATTTGCCAAAATAATTGGCCTCTTTATAAATAGCTGAATTTCGATTAATTTTTTCGATATGCGCAATCATCAAATTGGCTGTTTGTTGATACTCCACCTGTTGACCTTGAATCGTAGAGGCTTTAGAAATACTAAACAAGATACTTGAAAGCAAGGTCGCGACTAAACCGAAAATAGCCAACGCCCCTAAGACTTCTATCAAGCTCAAGCCCTCTTCATTTTTGAGTACCGTCATCTTTCTCATCTCCTCACCCCTCCACTACCCAATTCAATACCGTTGACGTCAACAAACTCCCCGTCTTTTTGTCATAAATCAGGATGGTTAAATCAATCCCATTTGTTCGAGAATTGTAATGAGGGTCTACCTTAGGCTTTTTGGCTTGAACCTCGACTAAGAACTCACTCGCTTTTTTTTTCGATGAGACATAGACATATTCGCCAATATAGAGTTGATTCGCCGCCGATTGAAGTCTTGTTGGTAAAAATTTTGGATTATCAATGTGATAGAGAACCTTTGGAACGAAGTTACCGCGCGAGTTCTCACTATCCGTTTCTTCTATCTCTACTTCTCCATATAAAGGCTGTGAGCCTGAATCTTTTTGTATCCCAGTATTATCCAAGATTAAGTGTGCTCGCCGAGCTTCTTGTTCAGCCGTTAAGCTTTTGTCGGTTTGAACAAACACATATTGATTTAAATCTGCCACATCTTGAATTTGTCTTTTATAAAGTAGCCATTCCTTAATATCTTCTCGAATATAGGCGGCTTCTTCTTTTCGTTTATTTAATTGAATGGCTAACGCATTTTGATGAATCAGTGTGGCTAATAGCATAAAACACGATCCTAGAAGAACCACCGCAACAAGTATTTCTATTAAAGAGAAGCCAGTCTCATCTTTAGTGATCTGGTAGTTTCGTTGGAACATCCTTAACCACCCCTTCAATAATAACGTTCATTTATCATAATAGTTTAACAACACCTGAGTACTCCAGCTCATAATCAATACACGTTTCTCTTTAAGAAGTGTGAGGTGCCCCTTGATTGTATTAAGTTCACTTCCAAACACATGTAAATTGACTACTACTATTGTGTCTCCTGGAATTAATTGATCAGACATTCGTTGAAATTCTCCTTGTAGTCCATTTCTTCTAGAGGGTTCAATAAAAATTGTTTCACAATCATAATCTGAGACAATTTTTAGCTGATCATTTGTTGGTAAGGGATACAGTTGTCTGACATAGCCATATATCGCCATAACCTTCATTCCCTCCTTAGTTGACTCCTAGCTTGGTTTCCTTTTTTATACGGTCTTCTTGCTGAGTGTACTTATAGACGCTTCCCAAAGATACCCCACATTCACTTGCAATTTGGCGCATGGACCATTTTTGCTCATGATATAAAAAAGCAATCTGTTCTATGGTTTGATCATCAATCGTTGGACGGCCAATAACTCTCCCTCCTTGACGAGCAAGATCAATGTTTTCTTTTATCCGTTCACTTCGGCACACAATATCTGTTTCTAATAGCAGATCGAGTGCTTTATAGAAAGACAAATCATTAGACGTATCTACCTGATCATCGATACTAATAATATAAATATCCTTTTCTTGAAATAAAGCCATGATTGCCTTTAAATCACGAAGCCCTTTCCCAAATACCTGCAATGTCAGAATAATGACATAATCCTTCGGTCGTAATTTCTCTAATAATTCTTTTAATTTGGTTTCTTCAAATAATGACTGATTTTCAAAAAACAATTCCTCACACTTATATTGCATGATTTTTTCGACCTGCTCAATTTCACTTTTTGGAAATCCTTTTCTCACATAGCCATATACCGTCATAGCTTACATTCCTTTCACTATTTTTATCTTTTTAATCGAACGACTTTTTTGCAATTCCTTGATAGATTCTGCTGTCAATTGGGTGAGCTAATTCCTCTTGTAACTCACTATGAATGGTTGTCAATTCTTTGATTTCATTATAAACAGATCTAGGTAATACCACTCGCTTAGGAAACCGCTTAGACTGTACATGAGACAACAAAACTTCCTCTGTCTCATGGTCAGTAAAACAACGTAAACGAGGAGAGTACTTAAAGTCATACCACCCATCAGGAAACTGTTCTTGATAAACTTGCCATGTCCAGCTTAGCCCTTGAAGGGACTCTTTAAGACGGTCATACTCCTCATAAGATAATCGTTTTTTTTTCATGATCCTCTTTCCTTTATTTCTTGTTCAACTATCATCTTTGGAAGTCATCAATTGGTTAGCATACTTATGAACAGTTCCCAGTGAAACACCACATTCAATAGAAATTTCACGTAATGTCTTCCGTTGTGTTGAATAAAGTTTTTGAATGCGTTGAATTTTTTTCTTATTAATTGTCGGACGTCCCCCTACAATTCCCTTTATCTGAGCTTTTTCTATGCCAATACGTGTTCGCCAACTGATTACTTCTTTTTCTTTTTTTGCCAAATCATACAGCAAGTCCAAATAACGTGAGGTCGAATCTAGTGGATTTTCAATGATATCAAATGTAATCTGATAATCCTTGATCAATTGAAATATAGGAAGTAGCTGCGTTAATTGTAGCCCCATACTTTGATAATTTAGGACTACTAGGCTTTGTTCCCTATAGGTTAATAAAAACTGTTCAAACTGATTAAAATAATCAATTTGATGATTGGCTATGATAACTTTCTGACAGTTGCCTTGTTGAATCAACTGGTTATATTCAGTGTTTGATGTAGAATTTACTGTATAACCAATCACTATTTTCGACATATTTTATCTCCTCATTTTATTATTTATTAATCGAACATTGATAGTAAATGATAGTCTATACTAGCCTCATAGCTAATGATCTCTCATATCTGAATAAGTAAAGAAAATAATGGACATCGTGGCTACTGCACAAATAATCAATTGAATCGCCCAGTTATCTGAATAGTACTGCGCCACTTTTAAGCAGAGAACGGTCATAATAAATGTGGAAATTAACCATAATACTTGTTTTAATTTGGTGATTTCTCGTTTAATTCGTAATACGGTTGCTTTAGATACATCATTCAATTTAGCCGTTTTACGCAATGACACGCCATGAGTCAAGTCATTAAAAATTTTCCAATACAATTGCCGATCTAACGCTATTTTTGAAAAGGGCCGAATACGATCGCGCTCAGTTAGTTCTTCTTTTCCAACAGAAATAATTTTGAGTGCTTTATTATATTTGACCTCATTCTCTTGCCACCAGTTCAATAAATCTAACCATTCCTCCATTCTCATAGAAGGAAACGCCTGAACTTTTATTGTTACTTGACGGTCATAAAAAGATGTAAATACGTCAAGCAAGGTGACATAAGAACGGCTCAAACGTTCTAATGAGAGAATAATCACCGTATCTCCAGGTTGACACTTTGCAACTAATTTGGTGAACTGACTTAGTTTTGAGAAGCTATCTGGAGGATGGTAATCGTCAAAAATAAATTCATCCATTGCTTGATCATCAAAAAGCCGCTGTTGATCAGCTTGGGACTCTTTTTGAGTTAAAGCTCGACTATATCCGATATTCACCTAATCTTCTCCTTAATTTGAGTTTAGATAACTTGCTAGTTGTCTCATGCATCACATAACCAATCATCGTACTTGTCTTAATATGACACCGAGAAAGTCATAACTTTCTCGGATTTTTAGTTCTCTTATTTGATAACACTATACGTCTTTCCATTTTGGCCACTATAATTTAAGCCATAAAAAGCTGGCTCTACTGTCGTGGGTTCTAAATAGATCGTAATCTGATAGTTTTTATTGCTATCAAATGTAAGTTGGATAGGATCTGTATGAGCGTATTGGTTCGTGCCATCAGTCCAACCAATATAATGATAATACTCAGGAACAATTGGTCTAATCACTAAACCTTGATAGCCAACATTCGGTTTGATTAGCAGTTCAGTATAAGAAGACAACGTTCCTTCATTTCCACTCAAAATAACACTATTAACAGTACTCGCAATTTTCGTTTTATCCGACAAGTCATTATTATCTACAAAAATATAACCTTGAGTTGGTAACACTACTTTTTTATTTGACGACTTGATTTCTTGACGAATATTAAATTTCATAAAATTAGTGTAGATATAGGTGACAATATAATCTTTCTTCACTGAGGCGATCGCCACTTTTGTCGTGCCTGTGGCCGCTATTTCGGTGCCTTTATCAATCTGATACCCTTTAATCACATAACCAGCTGGCGCTACTGGGAAGGTTTTAGAATACGTCGCTCCTTCATTCAAGGTCACTGACGTTGCTTCTTTAACCTTCACACCATTTTGATCGATATACTGCTCCGTTACTTTCCACTGCCTTTGATAGATATATGTCACGGTCTGATCTTTCTTCACTGAGACGATTGACACTTTTGTCGTGCCTGTGGCCGCTATTTCGGTGCCTTTATCAATCTGATACCCTTTAATCACATAACCGGCTGGCGCGGCTGGGAAGGTTTTAGAATAGGTTGCTCCATCATTCAAGGTGACTGACGTTACCTCTTTAACCTTCACCCCATTTTGGTCAAAATATTCCTCCGTTACTTTCCACTGTTTTTGATAGATATAAGTCACGGTCTGATCTTTCTTCACTGAGGCGATTGACACCTTCGTCGTACCTGTAGCCGCTATTTCGGTGCCTTTATCAATCTGATAGCCTTTAATCACATAACCAGCTGGCGCGGCTGGGAAGGTTTTAGAATAGGTCGCTCCTTCATTCAGGGTCACTGACGTTGCGTCTTTGTCTTTGATCTTCACACCGTTTTGATCCACATACTGCTCCGTCACCTTCCACTGTCTTTGATAGATATACTTCACGATGTAGTTTTTCTTCACATTGGCGATGGTCACTTTCGTGGTACCGGTGGCCGCTTTTTCTGGCTCGTTCTCTATCTGATACCCTTTTATCACATAACCGGCTGGCGCGGCTGGAAAGGTTTTAGAATAGGTCGCTCCTTCATTCAAGGTAACTGACGTTGCCTCTTTGATCTTCACCCCGTTTTGATCAAAATATTCCTCCGTTACTTTCCACTGTTTCTGATAAATATACGTCACGGTCTGATCTTTCTTCACTGAGGCGATTGACACTTTTGTCGTGCCTGTGGCCGCTATTTCGGTGCCTTTATCAATCTGATACCCTTTAATTACATAACCGGCTGGCGCGGCTGGGAAGGTTTTAGAATACGTCGCTCCTTCATTCAAAGTAACTGATGTTGCTTCTTTAACCTTCACCCCATTTTGATCAAAATATTCCTCCGTTACTTTCCATCGTTTTTGATAGATATAAGTCACGGTCTGATCTTTCTTCACTGAGGCGATTAATATCTTCGTCGTGCCTGTGGCCGCTGTTTCTACACCCTTATCAATCTGATACCCTTTAATCACATAACCAGCTGGCGCAACTGGGAAGGTTTTAGAATACACCGCTCCTTCATTCAAAGTAACTGACGTTGCTTCTTTGACCTTCACACCATTTTGATCAAAATATTCCTCCGTTACTTTCCACTGCTTATGATAGATATACGTTACAATCTGATCTTTCGTCACTAAGGGGATTGAAACTTTCGTGTCCGATTTTTCTGCCCCGTCATCAATCTTATACCCTCTAATCACATAACCAACTGGCGCGGCTGGAAAGGTTTTAGAATAGGTCGCTCCAGCATTCAGGGTGACTGACGTTGGTTCTTTCAGCTTCACACCATTTTGGTCCTCATACTTCTCTGTTATCTTCCACTGTTTTTGATAAATATACGTCACGGTCTGATCTTTCTTCACTGAGGCGATTGACACCTTCGTCGTGCCTGTGGCCGCTATTTCGGCCCCTCTATCAATCTGATACCCTCTAATCACATAACCGGCTGGCGCGGCTGGGAAGGTTTTAGAATAGGTCGCTCCAGCATTCAAGGTAACTGACGTTGCTTCTTTAACCTTCACACCATTTTGGTCAAAATATTCCTCCGTTACTTTCCACTGTTTTTGATAGATATACCTTACGGTCTGATCTTTCTTCACTGAGGGAATTGACACTTTCGTCGTGCCTGTGGCCGCCGTTTCTGCGCCAGTATCAATCTTATACCCTTTAATCACATAGCCTGCTGGAGCTACTGGGAAAGTTTTAGAATACGCTGCCCCCTCACTCAGCATAACCGACGTATCTGCTTTAATCATCGTGCCACTTTGATCGACATATTTCTCAGTAATTTTAAATTTGGATTGATAGAGTTGGGCTTTTGCCAAACCGTTTAACACAACATTGGCCCCTCGGGTATAGCTATATTTCATGGTATAATCCATTGCTTTTTTAGCATTTTTCAAGCCCGTCAAATGTTCATTCGCTCCTGCTTGAGAAGCATCTGTTATATTGGTTTTATAGCCTGTATTAGCTAATTTCGTTGCCGCTGTTTGTCCCGTCAAAGCCCAATTATGATCATAAGAATACGTTGCAGAATGACTTAAAGAAAGAACATTTGCATCTGTTATTGCTGAAGCCTGCTCTAGCGGATATCTGAAATTATCAGCATACAAGATAAGATTTTTAGCCTTATCTACTTGAGTGGTTGGTCCTGTCACAAAAACAGTGATTTTTCTTGTAACACCTTGATAAGTCAAGGTCAACGGATATGGTTTTAAAATATCAGAAAAATCTTTAGTAAATTCTTTAGCTTGTCCTACACTGGTTAAGGCATCATATTTTGCTTTCGCTCCTTTAATAGCAGCCAACTCTGTTGCATTGACTGTGACGACATTCTTAGCTGCGGTCCCATTATCTACAGTTGTGCCATCCATTAGATTCCATGCAAAAATACCGGCTTTATTTTTCGCTCCTACAGCATCCAAGGTACTTACATTACTAATTGGTAAATCAAAATTTTCAGCTCGAATTGCGAATTTTGTATTGTAAGCTGTTTTATTATCAACATTACTCACCCATCTAGAAGTTGTTGTCACCTGTTTTTGGCTGTCTGTAATAAAATTGGTTACTTGTTGAGGGCCTACCTTTGTATAACTCTTATATCCCAGCGCATTCCAATCAATCGCGGCTTGAGAAGTAATCGTATTACCAGTAGCATCATAAACCAATAAATTAGGGTTTCGATTAATTCTTGCATTTAACCATGCTTGTGATTTTTGCCCAGAAACATTATTCGGGGATAGGTCATACGTATCAGAAACACTTACCCCTGATAAGAGCAGTTTTTCAATCTGGTCCTTTGTCTTCGAAGTGTCAATCACTAGACCATTCGTCGCTTTGATAGTTGGGGCAAAATCATCTACTTTTTTTAATGAAGCAGCAAAATCATGCGCATAAGAATTATTCAGTTTTGGATGATAACTTCCACTCACTAATTCTGTCCCACTGACTTGTTCATTTTGCTGGCCGACAAGTATCACTTGATTACCATCAGAAATCATTGAGCTAAAATCAACAGTAAAGCCTAATTTAACAACAGAAAAGGTTGCTAATGAAAAATTAGAAGCTAACACATCTCCTACTACGATAGAATAGGAATTTCCTTTACCCAAAAACTCCCCATCAAAGGTATCCATCGTGCCAAAAAAAGAAATCTTTGTTGGATCATCTTGACTTGGGACAAACGTTAATTTGCTGTTCTTAGGAAATTTTTTTACAGTGTCAACATTCCAAGTTGAATAATTAATTTTTGCTAAAACTAAATTCTTGCCATCTTCATAAGTAATGTACTGGTTATTTACATCAGAAATTGCTTTTTGAAAGATAACACTTTTTCCAGCTAGTAGATTGGCCTTCAACCCACCACCAGTGTCCCACAAACCTAGAGAGCTTTTGTGAACGTTTTTTGCACTAACATCCAATATTAACGAATAACCAGCAGGGGATTTATAAACATGAGACGCACTATAAAAATCACTTGCCGTTTGTCCCCAAGCAGGATTGATTGTCGCAAGATTTGGAAGTGCCAAAACCGAATAATCAGAAAAACCATCTAAATTAGCATTAAAATTGTAGAGAAGAAGAACGTCTTTTGCCCAATTGGCGTCACTAATCATACTTGTATAATGATGCCCATTTGGTGCGAACCATTGACCATTAAACGTATCGATACTTGCTAACCATCTTCCACCAATCAAATCAACCTTTTTCTCAATATTTCTCTTACTAATGATTGTTCCATTCTGGTTGATTGTCACTACTACAAAGGCATTGGCTGATGGTTTACCATACCAAGCCAAATAATTACTGCCACTTTTTACAATTCTGCTGTAAGCTAACCCATTTTTTGCCGCTAAGCTGTTATCATTTAACGTCGGTTCAAAATACTGTCTACTTTCTTCCTTTCCACTACTATCTAAAATGGCGACATATGAGTTCGAACTATAGTTCTCTCCAGTCGCTAGCGAAAAGCTTGATTCACTCCCAATAACTACTTTTTTATTGTTAGGCAGCGCAGCTATATCACTGTATCTTTCAGATAACGGGGAGACACTATTTGTGTAATAATGATCCTTAAGATAGTTCTTCACTTTTTGATTGTTTTGAACATACCCACTATAAGTTGGATTTCCAACCAAAGACGGTTCAACTAGCTTGGTCGCATCTACCCCTATCGGAAACTTGTTGACAGCATTCGTCGCATCTACCGTAATTCCCGTTGTGGGATGAGCCTTCACCTCTTCTTCACTCTTACTTAAGCTAAAATATATTCCCATGAAAAGAATAAACAGAGGCATTAGTATAAACGTTAGAAGAGAATAGTTTTTTTTATTTTCACGTTTCCTGATTTTCTCCATCATCTTCACCCCTATTCTTTCTTTCCATTCAAGATCATATCAATTGTTTTTAATGGCTCAGCACTTGGTCCACTCGTAGTATTCCAGAAAGCTTTTTGATACTGACTTCCTCCTGTCGTGATAGACTCAGCTTTAACAAACATCGTTAGCTTTCCTTCACCTTTACCAGTTGGAATTTGGAGCTTAGTGAAAAGCATCGAAGTCACTTTGCCAGCTTCTAGTTTATCCAGATAGTAATAATATCCGTCACCACCATCTTTCCAATTCGTTGTGTTCAAATCCTTGGCTAACGTCTCCACCTTAAATTCCTCTTGCACATTACTCTTGTTCGTATACACAGGTAAGATCATGACACGTACAAACTGATTCGTTTCTCCATCATTTTCAATTTTGAACTCACGATTCGTTGGGCTGGTTGCGCCAATTTGAATACTTCCTATCGTTCCAATATCTTGAACATCAACCTTCAAATTACCAATATATGTTACAACTTCCTTTTTATCCTCAGCCTTCGGTAATGCATTTGTTGAGCCGACCCATACAAGCAACGTCACAAATAAAATAAGAAGTGTCAATAACAGCACAACTTTCTTGTTTATCTTTCGTTTCATTTGTCTCTTCCTCCTACTCCAAATGCTCAATCAATAAGTCATAAACGGGATTTCCTGATACCTTTGGTATGTCCCAAGCAGTAAATACTTTTTCGGTTGCCAACACTGCATCAGCCACTAGTTCTTCTGCATAAAAACTTCCTTTAATCCCATTAGGCGCATCCTCTTTCAATTGAATATTATCCAAAAGGACACTACTACTATTTGTTGGATAGAGACGTTCAGAATAATAAAAATACCCTTTATAATAAATCCAATACATAGAAGGATCGGGTGTTGTTGGATTTAAATTAGTAAAATTTAAACTTAGATACTTCAAATCTGTTGTATCGCGATCCAAAGTATCCTCTTTGTAAGAGTATTCCACTTTTTTGACTGCCTTGTAGATTCGATTTTTTTTATCGTCTCGAAAAAAGTGATTTGCCCCCCATGTTCTCGGCTTCTCAAGTAAAATTGACGTTGTCGGAACTGGTGTTGTATTGGCATAATCATTTAAATTCGCATTCCCAATCTGGTCAATAGTATCTATTTCATACATCAGTAATACTTCCTTCAAAGAAAGCCGTACAAATACCGGTTCTTTGCTGTCATTGCGTATACTAATCATTTTTTTCATTCGTTGGTTTGGTGCTAAAACCACTGGCTCTAATTCTCCTTGCAGATTGACTGCCAGTTTATAGTCATCTGCCTCTACACGGTTGATTCGCTTATCGCTATAGGTTTGCCAAGAATAGGTTGCCCCTACTAAAACAATTGTGCTGAAACATACGGAGTATAGAAAAAAAGCTAATTTATTCCTTCTTTTTTTAGAATACTTCATCTTATTTCTCCTCATCCTTCTGCTCCCTTTGTCTTTTCCATAAAAGTAAGACAATCAATAGTAATAATAAACCTGCTAATAGTTGATAAATAAATTGTCGCCATTCTTCACCTGTACTTGGCAATCTGCCCAAGGAGGTTTTGTCTGAAGTGCTTATATCCGGTACTGTTCCCTTTTTTGTGGCAATAAATTGCCAGGAAAATAAAAACTCATTATCTTTTTTAAAATCATCTGTTGTTAAATCCTTATTAATCTCAAAGGTTGCTTCTAACACCTTGTCTGTTCCAAATCCAAATTGCCCTAAAGAAAGTTCTTCTTTTGACCAGTCTCGCTTTCCGTCTCCTAGCATTTTGCCTTTATAAATCACCTTATCATCTAGCTTCAACGTCATGATAATATGATCATTCCAATCAATGATTCCTTTCGAACCTTTAGAATGGACACGCAGCCCTAATTCAAATGCTTCTTTTTCACTCGTACTCCGCAGTGTAATTTCCTTTTTATAAACCTCACCAGGCTTTACATCCGGTATATCAATAAAATATTGGTCTTTATTATTAACTGTAAGACCCTCATTGTCTGCAATCACCATTCCACGAGGGAGCTCAGAGGCGAAAACAGTTGAAGTCCCCGCCAATCCGATCAAGATGATTCCCAAAATCCAAATACTAATATATTTTCTGTTCCTCATTTCTCTCTTCTCCCTCTAGAATGACGATAAAAATACTAATTATTTATGCGGTGTCGCTTTGTTTTTCAAAATTTCTTTCAAAATTGGATCATCTGAAGCAAGCCCCCATCCAGCTGTTGCATCTGTCAATGCATCATCTACATACTGAATTGCTTCAATTTTGACTGTTAGATCAAAGAATGCACCTGATACTTCTTCGCTGATGTTATTACCATACGAAATTGCGTTCAAAAGATTGGGCGTAGTTGCTCCAGAAGCCAATGGACTTGTAAAGTAGAACCAACCGTCAGCTTTGTTATAAACCCATTTTCCTGCCTCTAGTGTTCCAGTAGGATCTACAACTCCAGCTGCATTGTAATTCAGGTTAATAGTGTTATTTGGTGCTTTGATATCAGTATCTAAAACAGCTTGAAGTTTAGCTGTTTGTATAGGCGCTCCAGCTGTCGGTACTTGTGCTGTAGCAGGTGTCGGCGCAGCAATTGTCCCAACAATACTTGTTTCATAGTTGTAGTCTTGACCGTAAAGGTTGCCTTTTGAGCCTAAAACAGCTGCTTTATCTGCTGCACTAGGCTGACGTCCAATTTTACTTTCTGCCCAGTTACTGTTTTTGAAAGCATAACCACTTGGATAAACCATATACTCAAGATCAGAGGCTTTTTGGACTTTTACATCCCATTGTGCCACATCCGTTGGATTGGCTGCTGCTTTCGTTTTATCAAATACTACCTTCCCATCAGTTACTTGGTAACGTGTTTCTTTGACATTTGTTTCATCCTTGATGATCTCAACCTTTGTAAAGAACTCTGCCTCCACACTATATTTGATATCTGTTGGATCCAACGGGTTAGGCGTTACTTTTCCAGATACATAGACAGCTGTCTCTGCTGGAAATGCTGAAGCGTCATCATAGACGCCACTGATTTTTGTTTTTCCTTTATACTCAGCTGGTAAAGCCGCTGGTGAACCACTTTCTGATAATGCTGATAGCACTGGGAAAGATTTTCCTAATCCCTGAGTTTCATAGTTATCATCTGTTCCAAGGGTCCAAGCTTTTTTTTCTGTACCTTGTGCAGCCTTATATTTCCCAATTGAATCAGAACCATCTTTGCTAGCTGTCAAATACTTCAGCACCTCTTCATAAGACGCTCGTACATAAACTGGTGCTGAACTAGCATTAGATATAGCCACTTCCTTTTTTGTTGTACCACCAGGCACAATTTCTGTTGGTGCTGGATTAAATTTTTCCGTAATAGTTACGGAGCCATCTGTTACATACGCCGATTTCACTCGGTTAATACGTGCATCAGTTGCTGTCAACCATGCAAACGTCCCTGCAATTAATGAAACAACCGCTAGAAAAGCTGCTATAACTAACAGTTTTCTTTTGTTTTTCTGCTTTTTCTTCATAAAAAAGCCTCCTATCAGTAAAATAATTTTTATATAAACTCAAAAATGAGGTCATACCGCTCTTTAGCATTTCCCAATAGTCAATAGATGATTTAGCCAGAATTTCAGCCTTTCTAAAAATCATATCTAGGCAGAAATACCTATCAATACTCCTTGTATCCTCCACTTAATTTCCAAAAAAATATATTTTAAGAACAAGCAAACTCCCAAATACGCCTAAGACAAAGACCAGACATAACCAAGAATAGTCACGGATAAACTCAAGAATATATCCGATATACGGCACTATAAAAACAGCCTTTCCGACCAGTCTATCTGCTAAAATAGGAGGATCATTTGTTTTATTGGCGTCCCCCTTAGTGATTAGGAATTCTCCTTCCCTATCACCTACATGGTCTATTTTTTCAATCACTCGGTGCGTCAAGTAACTTTTGTCATTACCTAACTTATACGTAACTACATCATATTTTTGAATCTGATTGTATGACGTATTCTTAACGATAAGCACATCTTGTGCATTGAATCCCTTAATGTCCCCTTTAATTGTTTGCCCCTTTACCGGTACCATCGAATTCGTCATAACTGTGTAAAATCGATACCCATATAACGACGCATTTTCATTTGAATTTAAAGCAAACAAAAGAGCTGTCAAGATAATACTTATTGTGAAAGCATAAAAGATAAGACTAAACATCATTTGGAATAAAATCCCAACTAACGACCTCTGCTTTTTTTTATTCGTCGGCGACGACTGTCTAATGAACTCTGAGTCTCTTTGTCTTTGACTACGTCGACGTGAGGTACCTACAGTGCTACCACTCTCATCTATGACGTGTTTCCTATAATCATGTCTAGTCTCACGTGTTCTTCGGTGTCTTCGTGGTCTTTCGTGTTTTCTTTGTTTTTCTGACTGACACGCTCCTTTTTTTCTTTCTCGACTTTCCAACGACTCTTCGCCCCTTTTTCTTCGCCTCTTGCTCTTTTCGATTGTGTAAAATGCGTTTGATTATTACCCATCCACTTATCACACCAACGATACTTACCATCGCCAAAATCCAGTTTGCTTTCAATTTGAAAAGTAAATAACCAACTTTAGGTACTTTACCCACTACTTTTCCTAAAACACGGTCATAAGCTATAGGAGGATCCTCACTATTGTTCGCGTCTCCCTTAGTAACTAAAAACTCTCCTTCTATACCAGCAAGTGAGCTCAGCTTTTCAGTCACTCTATGAGTCAATTGATTACTATCCGTGTCTAAGCGATAACTGACGACATCACCGACTTTAGTATCTTTATAGGTAATTTTTTTTATAAAAATTAAATCACCTGCAAAAAAGCCACCTTTTTGATTTTTTCGAGTTGGTGCCATTGAATTTGTTAACACATTCGATGCACGATAACCGAATAAAGACCCATCACTATCTTTATTAAAAAGATAGAACAGAGAAATTGTCACCAACCCTATAGTTATCAGGTAAAACAATCCATTACTAATGATTCTTAAAACGTTTAACTTATTATTTTTTTTTCCTTTCTTATTTGGCATTTTGATATTTTTGCGTTTTGAGTCGCTATTTCTCAATTCCCACAACTTCCTTCACCCAATTTCAAAAAGAGAAATTCTGATAATATTCTCATAAATTATATATATTTTCTAAACGTACAATAGAGTCTCACTCTCAATCTATCTCATGCATGTTGTTTATAAGGTAAGTAAATCTCAGCCATACTCTTTTCAGCACAGGCATAATTGATTCCTGATCGCTCATGCATGCCAGGTCTCCTCCTGCTGAGAAGTTGGCTTTAATATAAACATGATTTGTCATGATATTTTCCTCCTTATTAGTAAACAAAATAAGTTCGCTACGCTAACAGGCGTATCATTTTTCATTTCACACATTATTCAGTACACTAACACGTATAAGACTATCTAGTGATCGCATGTCCATTTCTTGGTTTACTTAATACCAAGAAGTACTGATGAAGATAGCTCTATATCAAAATTTACAGGTGATCTTGACGGCGTATCTGACGGCTATCGGCCCTAAAAAAAAGTCGCATAGCCTCGGCTTGCAATCTGGAAATAGAATAGTTAGCAAAAAAATACTTAATAAACGTTTCTCGAATTCTTTGTAAGAAAAACAGAAAATTGATTTGACTCATTTTTTTAAAGAATCGCTAATTTTTCCACAGCTACCCGCTGATCCGACATAAAAGAACTGGTATAAACATCTAGAGTCATTTTGATAGAAGAATGACCCATTAAAGAACTAATGGCCGCAATATTGACTCCTAATTCCACACAACGTGTCGCAAAGGTGTGACGGAGCGTGTGAAATGAATAATTGGGTAAGCTTAATTGCTCTTTTATACGCTTGAATCGATAAGTAACTGTTCGAGGATCAAGTGGATTTTCCGTTTCATTTAATACATATTCACCGATGTGAGTTGGTTTTATTTTTAATAAGACCTGTTTAAGACGATCGGATAATGGGAGTATTCGTTCTGATCCCACTGTTTTCGGCGTACCAATAGCAAGATAGGTTTTTAAGTGGGGGTGAGAGTAGTCTGTTAACCGTTGTACCGTCCGCTTAACCTGAATCAGCTGCTGGCTAAAGTCAATATCAGACCACCTTAAAGCACAAATTTCCCCAACACGCATACCTGTTTCTAAAGCAATCATTACAGGAAGAGCTTTGGCATCCGTTTGACAGTGGCTCATTAATAAGCGTTGTTCAGTAACAGAGAAGGCCTTAGGTTTTTTGGGGGACAAGCGGGGTAGTGAAATGGCCGTTGTTGGATCAACTAAAATCATGCCACGTTTCTTGGCATACGCAAAACACCCTTTGACAATCCGAAAAAGCACATGAATGGTTGAAAGAGCTAAGTCCTTTTTTAGCCCACGTAGCCACTCTTCAAGTGACTGAGGGGTAATTAGGTGTAAACGTTGATCGCCAAAAGTCGGAATAAAGTGAAGACTTAACTTGTTCATGTAACTGGCATAAGTACTTGACTTTACCCTTCCTGCGACAATCTCTTCCAACCAATAACCGACCCATTCTTTAGTAGTTCCTTGGTACAAGCTAGGTGTCTCGTCACTGATTACAGCAAATTGATTGCGTAATAAGCTGACCTCTTCTTTCACTTTTTTATAACTACGAGCATAAACGTACCCATAGTAAATAGCCCCATCAGGCTTCCTACTCTTGGGATAGCGTCCTTCCCACCGACCATCTTTTCGTTTATAAATATTTTCACCACGTTTTGACATAACTGTTCCTCTCCTTTAGCATATAAATAGTGACGGCTCATTTGACGGCTCAAAAAACTAGGGATAATTTTTACAATTTCCCTCGCCTTCAGTCTCGACAGGTCGTTGGATTGTTTTCCTTTCTCTAAACTGGCAATTTAGCGTACAATTGCAAAAAAAGGTTGACCAACGTAATAAAAAAGGTATAATTAACATAGTAATTAACTTCTTTTCAAACAAAACTAACAAAAAAAAGGAAACTATTTCTTGGTATTAAGTAGACCAAGAAATAGTTTCCTATTAATATTTCAGTAACTCTCAGCAAGCCTCTTTAGGCACCCCATTCACCGTTTCCCCTATTTATCTGTCACAGTAACAGTCTTTATTGACAAGCTACCTTTAATTTTTTCAGTGATTTTAGTAGGATGCCCCTTACCGTTGATATCGTTTAATTTCTTATGTGTGACTTTATGTTACAGCTATTGAAATAAACACTAGAAAAATAGAAAATGCCAGCATGTATCAAAGAGAATATACTAGTTATTACTATAGATAAAGCAAGTATTCACATGATGATAATTAATACGGTTACATAAATAAGAGACATATATTCTCTCTAAATCTGATTATGGTTATTTCAGCACATTAAAATAGCCTATAATAACGAACGACTTTCTACGTTCTAATTAATTATCATGACAGAACCTCACTAATTTTGAGTCAAATTTTATTATACCACAAAATCATAAGGAACAACTCTTAGTTCCTGACACCTCAGATCGAGTCGTCCTTTAATAGAAAACGCTCCCTTAAAACTATTTCCATAAGAACGGTGACGTTTAACTATTTCTTTGTTCACTTAATTTCCTCCAGTTAATTTTAGCCTTTCCACTAGCCCCAAACTGTCCGGTTACTACTCACTTTTATCGACTTAAGAAATTCCTAAAATTTCCCCTAAACTAAGCTGTTCTTCTGATAAAGCTGACGGTACACTTATAACGGCAAGGAGAGATAGTGGCTGCTTAAATCAATTGTCCTATTTTCTAATTGATTGACAGTTTGCACTTCAAGTAGATTATCTCAATCATTGAGAAATACAAAAACTGAGACATAAACTAGAATTTCTTCTAACTCCATGTCCCAGCTTTTTTGTCGCGAATACTAAAATTAAGATAGACAAATAAAAAAATATTTTGAATGTATCACGATAGCCAGTATCTCCATTTCTAGCTAAATTAATATAACACTCTTATCAACTAATAACCTACAGAAAGAGTCTCAGTTGACAGTTTTGATGCTAGGACATATTTTAGTAGAGACGATTACACCATCCTATCGGTTCGAATTTAATTATAGATACTTTCGATACAACTAAACAGAGATTTTTTCACTTCTTCAAATCTGAGTGTGTAGATATTCATTTATTCCTTTTTCAGTGAAACATAAAAAATTCGGTCTTAGCACTCTCATAAGGGGCACTCTTATCCCTTATTATAATAATCCACCGCTTCGCTTATAGTAATTCAAATGCAACTGAGTACTCCAACTAATTAACTGTACCTGCTTGTGTCGCAAGGTCGACAAATGGCTGGATACTTTTGTCGCCTCCTCTCCAAACACCTGTAAACTCGCAACCACAATGACATCACCAGGATTTAGTGCCATCACCAGTCGCTGAAACTCATCTTGCTTTCCCTTCCTTCTTCCTTCAA
>NZ_JCAQHY010000138.1:0-41458 GCF_059621045.1 Vagococcus sp. WN80Y | reverse complement strand
TGTTTTGTCACTTTTATTTTAGCAAAGGTGTTCTTATTTTTGTACAAAAAAATAATCCAGATGCCAATCAATTTGACTGATATCTGGATTTTTCATTGGGACTTACGTCCCAAACTCTTAATACTTACTGAGTGAAAGGGGATAAAATGGAAAGACAATCTAATTCGACGAAGAGAATCCAACTTTGGAATATGATATTGCTTATTTTTGGAGCAGTCGGTAGTGCAATGGGGATTGCTGAGTTGCCGACGATCTTTAATCCGCCAGCTACAATTGATCAAAGTAATCTTGCTTTGACAAATGTAACTGATCCTGCTGTCATGAAAACGCTCGAAAGATCTATGGCAGTTCTTGATAATCCGCTTTATCAGGGGTATAGTTTTCTAATGATTATAATTGGATTGATAACAGTAGCGGCCTTTTTTTATAATCATCGAGCAATCGTACAAGGAAAAAGAGTCAGTGTCTGGCCTTATTATTTACAATTGTTTAAATTATTGTTGGCTGTAGTTGTCAGTTTTCTAACAGGGTCGGCCACAAGCTCAAGCTTAGCTTTGACTACACTACTAGTGAATGGTGCTTGGGCGATTCCCGCAGTTATATGTATACTGGCGAGGAAAGCAGATTAAGTCATCATTTTGATCTGGTGCAATTCTAGCTGTTGATTTTTTATAGTGTCAATCAGTTCGACCGCATAGGGAACATCTCGATGATACTCATGATGAACATCTCTGCTAAGGGTAATCAAGTTACTTTCATGATCAGTTCCAGATTCGGAGACAAAAATTAAATGATGGACATCTAACTTGCCATTGCTTGCCGGAATTCTTACGCCAAATTTATTGGTAATCGCTAAATCCTCTCCAGTTGCCCGACAGAAAAAGTGATCTCTGCAGGCAATTCGGTATGGTAAAGCCGCAATTGTCCGTTTTCTGAAGGTGGCTTTTGTATACGCTCTGGAGCAACGGTCTGAGCAAAAAGATCGTCTTGAGCCACTCAAAGGCTGGGCGCACCACTTACAAGTATCAGAAGTCGTTCTGAGATCAAGACTAGCTGATGGTGGTTCACTATCAAAATTGATGCGGTATTCTCTAATGCTTAGCCACTGTCGAGTATAAGTTTGACCTGTTAGTCGTAACTGACTTCCTTTGGCTTTATAGTTGAATTTACTTGGTAAAGTGTCCAAAACTTGATTAATTTCAGCTTTTCGTTCCGAATTTTTAAATGCACTCAAACTGTTAGAGGGAGTCAATAAGCCTTCGCCAAATTGATGAATTGTGCGACACTTAAAGCAGATATAAAATCCTTCGCCTGTATTTTTTTCTTCTGGGAAAAGTAAATCAAGTTTGCGGGAACAGGTTGGGCAATATGCTTTAATTGATTTAAAACGATAATAGTTCATTCAAACACCCTTTGCTTCTTAATTAATTTAATTATACCTCAGAAAATGACACTTGTCAGACCGTTTCATTTGGGGTAATATAGAGCTCGTGAGATTTAGGGAAAGGGAGAGGGACATGGGACTAGCGATTACCTTAGCAAAAATTGCAGATATTGGACAAGTGACGTCAATTTTAAATGAAGTTACTTTAGATTTGTTAGAAAAAGGTGTGCGACAATGGCATTATCCTTGGCCACAAGCGAGTATAGAAAAGGAAATTGGTTTGCACAATGTTTATCTTATTTTGGAAGATGAAGCAGTTGTTGGCACTTTTTTTATAGGGACAATGCAGCGGATTGAAACCTTAAGGATCGAAGAAAAAGCGTTGTATTTATCTCGGATTGCTGTTTTACCAGATTTTCAAGGGCTGGAATACGGTAGAGAAGTTTTAAGTTTCTGTCATGCTTTAGGTTTGTCGGCTAATTTAGGCGTTTATTTAGATTGTTGGTCAGGGAACGAAAAATTGAAACAATTTTATGATCAGCATAATTGTCATTATTTAGGTGATTTTTCTGAATCTGACTATGAAGTTAGTGCATTTCAATTAGTATAGAGTTTAAAGTCACCCTTTGCGGTGGCTTTTTTATGTGAGGTAATTTGAGTAATCAATTAATGGTTCATTATAAGATTGTTAAAACACTATTGCATAACTTAAAGTAACAGGATAAACTAGGTAATAAACACTTATTAGTTTCAATTTTTGCAGAATAAAAAGAAAAAATTGACAAGATAATGATGACTTCTTGACTATAATAGGAATTATAGAGGATTAAGTAAGGCTGCACCCTAACGCTTTAAGGCTTTAAAGCAACCGTGTTTTAGGAGGAATAATATGCTAGTGATCATAAATATACTTGTACTCTTGATGTTATTAGGTGGTATCTATTTTGTTTTTAGAGCATCAAATCACTCATGCAAATTTGGTTATAGAGGGGTTAGTTTTTATTATTTTGGTCGTCGAATATGGAAATTCACTAATAGAGTTTTTGGTTTATTACTTATTTTGGGTAGCTTACTATTTTTTGCTGTTCAAAATATTGGCAATCACAGTTTAACTCCGGCCGAAACAAGGTTTCATTTATATTTACAAATTGGTTATCTTTTTTTAGGATATATCATTACAGATGTTTTGGCGTTTTTGAAGATGATTTTTAAAAATAAGAAAAACAAGGTAAATTTACTTTGACATTTTCTAATATGAGAAAAATGAGGGATAAATGATCGAAAAACACAGGGGATTATCGGTATGGGAGACAATCAGAACGCGTAGTGAAGAGGAATTACCATTGGATTTTACTTTTTTACAATTTGGAAATACACTTGAAATGGGGAATAGTCTAGCTGAACGGGTACTAAAAAGAGAAAAGATAGCGACATCTTCATTATTAATTCGAGCACTCCGTAATCATCTTCGTATGAGTAAGGTTGGTGATTGCTATTTATTAGTGGATGGGCAGCAGAAACCAGTTGCGTTTCTTCAAGTGATAAAAGTTGAGGTCCGCAGATTTTGTGAGATAGATCAACAATTTGCTGTAGATGAAGGCGACGAAACCCTGGCAAATTGGCAAGCCATTCATACACCATATTATAGTCAACAGCTTGCTTTTTTAGATGATTGTTTGACACCAGAGACAGAGCTTCATTGTGAGTGGTTTAAGGTTATTGCCGAGTTACCTATAAATTAATATTAATCAAGAAATTTGAATAAAAAGCTATTATTAGAGTGATTATGTGGTACAATTAGCCAAACAATATAATTTGATAGCATGTGGTTTTGGGTTAAACAATGTTTTCATTTACTGGATCGATTGCGCATACATGAGCAATTGTGTTTGAGAGAAATCTATGAAAATATCGAGTCATGTCACGCAGCATGTGACACTTTAAAAGAGCAATTAAGTATGTGTCGGAGTTGGCTAGATTTATGAAACCTAATGATACCAGTATTTTCATTCAGAAAAAAGTTAAAAAGTGGCAATTTACTCCAAACTATTATAAAAATTAAGCTTTAAAAATAATGAGTGATGTCACGCGCTGTGTGACAGTCGACTGACTAATATGAAGGGTGATTATTATGAAAAAGACAAGTGAGATTACTATAAGTTGCTAGATAATACGTATAAGAGGTGGACAATAGCGAGTGAAAGAGTTAACTGAAAATGGAATCAATATTAGACGAATTACGACAGATGATCTATCTGATTTGTGGCTGATTGCCTACGGAGAAGATCACGAATGGATGAGGTGGAACGGCCCCTATTTTAATGATCCTGACTATAGCTTTGATTTATTTATGCAAAAAATTGGTCCTAATTGGGTGGAAGATCCAAATCAGATGCTTGTTGAAAATGAAAAGGAAATTTTAGGCGTCATTTCTTGGCACTGGGAAGACGGTAGGTTAGAAAAGTGGTTGGAATTCGGTCTCTGTCTGTTTCCTAAAATAACTTGGAACAAAGGGCTAGGGACAGAGATTTCGCGAATGTGGATCAATTATTTGTTTGCCTTAAAGCCCGATCTACAGCGAGTCGGATTTACTACTTGGTCAGGCAATAAACGAATGATGCGTGTAGGTGAAAAGTTAGGTATGACGTTAGAAGGTAGAATTCGGAATGTTCGTTACTACAAGCAAACCTATTATGATTCAATTAAGTATGGCGTATTAAGAGACGAGTGGTTGAAAAACTCGTAATAAAAAAACTCATTTCTGGGAAAACTGGAATGAGTTTTTTTATTTTGGAAGAGATTATTCTTTTTTCGTTAAATTGTGACTAAAGTGTGTCCAAATTTGAAAAAATTGACTAAATTCTGACAATTTAATTGTATTCATTTTTTCATTGTGATACATTAACGATGTGAAGAAAAGTGGGGGACGTGTTATGGAGGAGCGGAATTGGTTACAAGAGTTTCTTGATTACTTAGTAGTAGAGCGAAATTACTCCATTAAGACGCAAGAAGCTTATGGAAATGACATTCAAGATTTTTTTGAATTTTTAAAGGAAACAGGAGACGACCAGTATTTAGCTGTCGGCCATCAGGAAATTCGGATTTATTTGTCGTATCTTTACGATAAAAATTATAGCCGTAATTCTGTTAGCCGAAAAATTTCTAGTTTACGTTCTTTTTATCAGTATTTGTTACAGCAACGGCTTATCGAAGAAAATCCCTTTGCTTATATCCAAATGAGAAAAAGACAGTTACGCTTGCCTCGTTTTTTTTATGAAAAAGAAATTGAAGCCTTGTTTGAAGCAGCTCATGGGTCATCCCCGCTAAACTTACGAGATGAAGCATTACTTGAGGTGTTGTATGGGACGGGAATCCGCGTTAGTGAGTGTGCGAATATTCAGTTACAGGATGTGGATTTTGAGACGAATGTTTTATTAATTCATGGTAAGGGAAATAAGGAGCGATATGTTCCTTTTGGCTCTTTTGCAGGTGAAGCGTTAGCAACTTATTTCGAAAAAGGCCGCACCCTACTGATGGAAAAATATCATAAGCAACATTCTTACATTTTTGTGAATCATCATGGTGAGCAAATTACTGCTACAGGTATTCAGTACATTTTAAAACAAATCATAAAAAGAAGTAGTTTGACGACAGATATTCACCCACATATGCTACGGCATACATTTGCAACGCATTTGTTAAATAATGGTGCTGATATGCGGACTGTTCAAGAATTACTGGGCCATGTAAGTTTGTCATCAACACAAATTTACGCACATGTGACGAAAGAAAGTCTTCAAAAGAATTATCGTAATTTCCATCCGCGAGCATAGCACGCGGCGTTTAGTTAATCATAGATAAATAATTAGGAGGTACTCGAATGGGTTATACAACTTTTCATTCAACAACAATATGTGCCGTTGAAAAAGACGGAAAATTCGCTATGGCTGGTGACGGTCAGGTGACTATGGGAGAATCAGTGGTGATGAAGGGAACGGCGAAAAAAGTCCGCCGTATCTACAATGATCAGGTGGTTGTTGGATTTGCTGGAAGCGTTGCTGATGCCTTCAATTTAGAGGGCAAGTTTGAAGCGAAATTAAGTGAATATAAAGGGAATTTAATGCGTGCTGCTGTGGAATTAGCGATGGAGTGGCGCAGTGATAAGATGATGCAAAAGCTTGAGGCGATGTTAATTGTTATGAACGACAAAGAAATGTTGATCGTTTCTGGGACGGGTGAAGTTATTGCACCGGATGATGGGATTTTAGCGATTGGTTCTGGTGGAAACTACGCGTTAGCAGCTGCTCGAGCCATGAAGAAGCATGGTAAGAATGAGTTGTCCGCGGGAGATATTGCTCGTGAAGCCTTGCATGTAGCAGGGGATATTTGTGTATTTACTAACCACAATATTATTGTGGAAGAATTGTAGAGGGGTCGCATTATGAATCAAATGAATAAAACACCAAGAGAAATTGTGAAAGATTTAGATGACTATATTATTGGGCAAGGAATGGCTAAAAAAGCTGTGGCGGTTGCTTTGCGAAATCGTTATCGTCGGATGTTGCTAGATGAAGAAATGCAGCAAGAAGTCACGCCTAAAAACATGCTAATGATTGGCCCAACAGGTGTTGGTAAAACTGAGATTGCCCGACGTTTGGCAAAAATTATTCAAGCTCCATTCGTCAAAGTTGAGGCGACAAAGTTTACCGAGGTTGGTTATGTGGGACGTGATGTCGAATCAATGGTTCGGGATTTAGTTGAAGCCAGTTTGAGTATTGTTGAAAAAGAACAGTACAGTCGCGTTTACTTACAGGCTAAAAAGCAAGCAGAAAGTCGATTAGTCAAATTGCTTGTGCCAGGCATTAAGAAAGAGCAGAAAAAAACTAACAATCAATTTGATATGATGACACAGATGATGAATGCGATGCAGAATCCTCAAGAAGAAAAAGAAGAAGTGACAGACACTATTCGTGCAAATCGTCGGACAATCGCAGATGAATTAGCAAAAGGGACCCTTGAAAATCGTGAAGTGACAATTGAAATGGATGAACCTAAAAAGGCAATGCCTGCTATGAATAATGGGTTGGAGCAGATGGGAATTGATCTAGGTGACACTCTTGGCGCTTTATCACCTAAAAAGAAAATTAAACGAACTGTTACTGTTGCTGAAGCTAGAGAAATTTTGATTCGCGAAGAGTCAGAAAAATTAGTCAATAAAGGTGATTTATATAGTGAATCAATTAAGTTAGCTGAGAATAATGGCATTATTTTCATTGATGAATTTGATAAAATCACTTCAAAATCGCAACAATCTGGTGAAGTGTCACGAGAAGGCGTTCAACGGGATATTTTACCGATCGTTGAAGGGTCAGCGGTTACGACAAAATATGGCGTGATTCAGACGGATCATATTTTATTTATTGCCTCAGGAGCGTTCCACTTAAGTAAGCCTAGTGATCTTATTCCTGAGTTGCAAGGTCGTTTTCCAATTCGCGTAGAGCTTGATGATTTGTCAGCTGAAGATTTTGTTCGGATTTTGACGGAGCCTACCAATGCGATTATTAAACAGTATATTGCTTTATTAGGCACTGAAAACATTGATGTAACCTTTACGATTGAAGCAATTAAACGAATTGCAGATATTGCCTATAGTGTGAATAGCGAGACGGATAATATTGGTGCTCGTCGTTTGCATACAATTTTAGAGAAGTTGCTTGAGGATTTGTTGTTTGAATCTCCTGATATGCAAATGGGTGAGATTATGATTACTGAAAATTATGTGAATGAAAAATTAGGACATATTGTGAAGGATCAAGATTTAAGTCGCTTTATCTTATAAAATATAGGAGGTTAATTAATGGCAAGTTTGTTAGAAAAAACACGGGATATTAATCAAATGTTGCAGCAAAAAAATACCTTTAGTGATCGAGTGTCATTTCCGTATAATGAGATGGCAAAGGTTTTAGGGACGACACTTGATTCAAATACGTATATCATCAATACAGACGGCAGTGTTTTAGGGTATAATGTGCTTCATGATATTAATAATGATCGCGTTAAAAACATGTTGGAAACCTTGAAATTTCCTAAAGTGTACACAAATAATGTCTTACAGTTGCAGATGACAGAGGCTAATGTCGAGATTACCAATCCGATGACTGCCTTTCCAGTAGAGTTACTCGAGATGTTTCCTAATGCTTTATCGACGATTGTGCCAATCTACGGAGCAGGAGAACGTTTGGGAACAATTATTTTGGGGCGTTTAGAGGAAGTCTTCACTGAAGAAGACTTGGTGTTGGCTGAGTATGGCGGAACGGTTGTTGGGATGCAGATGCTCTATCAAGTTTCTCGTAGTATTGAAGAGGAAATCCGCAGTTCTACGGCAGTTCAGATGGCAATCAGTACGTTATCTTATAGCGAGCTGAAAGCTGTTAAGGCGATCTTCGAAGAGCTTGAAGGCGATGAGGGGCGTTTGACAGCGTCTAATATTGCCGATAGTATCGGAATCACCCGTTCCGTTATTGTGAATGCCTTACGTAAGCTGGAATCAGCGGGAATTATTGAGTCTCGTTCGTTAGGAATGAAGGGGACATATATTAAAATCATTAATACACAGTTTAAAGATGAATTAAATCAGGAAACTGTCTAAAAGGAGATTATTGTTTATGGCATGGGTGATTGAGAATGACGTGTTAAAAGCAAGTTTTAATGAATTAGGTGGAGAATTACAGAGTCTCGTGGCAAAAGATACAAGTATTGAGTATCTATGGCAGGGCAATCCAGAGTTTTGGGGACGGAGAGCACCAGTTCTTTTTCCGTTTGTTGGTCGTTTGAAAGAAGATCAATATACATATCGAGGCAAAACTTATGAGGTTGGACAGCATGGCTTTGCTCGGGATCAAGTTTTTGTTGCTAAACAAGAAAGTCAAACACGTCTCTTATTTATCTTAAAGAGTCATGAAGAAACTAAAACGTTGTTTCCTTTCGAGTTTGAATTAATTCTGAGCTATGAATTAGTTGGGAGTCAATTGACATGTGGGTATGAAGTTCGTAATGTTGGGGATGATGAGATGTATTTCTCAATTGGTGGTCATCCAGCATTCAATGTTCCTTTAGATGGTCAAGGTGAGTTTGATGATTATTTCTTGCAGTTTTCTCCTCGTAAATCGCGGTTAAGTCTACCTTTGGCTGGCGCTTATGTTGATAGTGACAATAAAACATTAGGTCAGACGAATACGGATATATTATTGACGAGAGAGCTGTTTAGAAATGATGCCTTGATCTATGAAACAGTTGGCTCAAATAGCTACAGTATTAAATCTGAAAAAACCTCTCATGGGGTGACTGTTTCTTATGAAGACATGCCATTTGTTGGGATATGGAGTCCATACCCTGTAGAAGCTCCTTTTGTGTGTATTGAACCGTGGTGCGGAATCGCTGATACAGTCAATGCGACAGGTGAATTATCTGAAAAGTTAGGGATTAATCGTCTAGAAGCAGGCGAGAGATTTCATTCAAGCTATCAGATAGAGATTGTTTAAACAGAAAAACGAGGGTGAGTCAAAAAGTCTCGCCCTCGTTTTTTTCACGTATATTATGTGACAAACGCGCTCCAAAAGTCTGCTCTCTCGACAATTTCTCAAAACCCGAGCAATCGAAATTACCAATTGTTCGGGTTTTTCGAGATTGCTCGGAGCAAAACGACTTTATGTCTCACTCTTTTTGATTGTATTAACATTAGATTAGGCTTAGTAATTCTGTATAATCTGCTTCTTGTGAATGAGCAACTGCTTCGTTAGTCAAGTACCCTTGATAGGTGTTAACACCTTTTAGTAAGGCGTCATTTTGACGAACTGCTTTTTCTAGCCCTTTATTTGCGATCTGTAGAGCATAAGGCAAGGTGGCATTTGTAAGACCGATAGTCGCAGTTTTCGCTACAGCACCTGGCATATTCGCTACAGCATAATGGAGAACGCCATGCTTTATGTAAACTGGGTTATCGTGAGTCGTGATCTTATCGATTGTTTCAAAGATTCCTCCTTGGTCAATCGCCACATCGACAATGACTGAACCTTCTTCCATAGCGATGATCATCTCTTCTGTCACAAGTGTCGGGGCCTTAGCACCAGGTATCAAGACTGTTCCGATAACTAAGTCAGCCGTTTTTACTGCCTCGGCGATGGTGTGAGGGTTAGAGACTAGGGTCTGAATTTGATTGCCAAACTGGTTATCTAATTCAGCTAAACGTTGTTGATTCACATCTAAAATTGTGACGGTTGCCCCAAAACCACAGGCAATTTTGGCAGCATTAGCACCTACGTTACCACCACCAATAATTACGACATTGCCACGTTTAACTCCCGGGATTCCAGAAAGAAGGATTCCTTTGCCACCTTTTGTTTTCTCTAAAAATTCAGCACCGACTTGGACAGACATCCGTCCAGCTATTTCACTCATCGGAACAAGTAATGGCAAGCTGCGATCTTCTAATTGAATTGTTTCGTAAGCAACACCTGTTGTGCCACTTGCGATTAATTGTTGTGTGAGCTCTTTTGCTGGCGCCAGATGTAAATAGGTATATAAGATTAAATCTGCACGTAAATGACTGTATTCTTCAGGGAGTGGTTCTTTAACTTTGATGACCATTTCTGCTGCCCAAACAGCTGTTGCTGAAGCGCAGATAGATGCTCCTACTTGTTCGTAGTCGTAATCAGAAAAGCCCGAACCTGTTCCTGCGCCTGCTTCAACTCGTACATCGTGTCCATTCGCAACAAAGGACGCGACACCACTCGGAGTCATGCCAACTCGGTTTTCATTGTTTTTAACTTCTTTCGGTATTCCAATTATCATAATTTCAAACCCACTTTCACTTTTTGAAAAATAGTTACGTTAATAAGTATACCATGAAAATTATTAAAATGTTCTCATAATTACTATGTTTTTAATTAGAATACGCGTTAAACAAGCAAAAACACAAGTGAAATCGCTAACGAAGTCACTTGTGTTTCTCATTTTTATGGTGAAAATTTTATTTTTTTTCACTGTTTAAGCCAAAAGGTACTTTGCTTTCAGTGCCATTTTTGATACGGACGATGTTTTCTTTGTGACGGAAAAAAATGAAAATTGTTAAGCCACAGGCAATTGAGGTTAACAGCCAATCGAATTTTGGTAAGATTGTAGGCCAAATAACTGGTAGTATAACAGTTGATAGTGTGATAAGAACGGCGCTAATCATACTTGTCAAACTCACCATACTTGTAATAAAAAGCGAGATGATAAAGATAGTAGCTGAAAAAACAAAAAAGAGAGGATTGTATGCAAGAATCATCCCTGCGCTTGTTGCGACTGCCTTACCACCTTTAAAGCCAGCAAATATTGGGAAAGTATGACCGATTACAGCGCTAAGACCAATCCATAAAGGGTTGACAGAGCTTCCCCAAATTATAGGTAAACTCGTTGCTAAGGTTCCTTTTAGAATATCCATCAATAAAACTGCGGTCCCAGCTTTTTTCCCTAGAACTCGGAAAGTATTAGTTGTACCTGAATTGCCACTACCGAAATCTCTAACATCTTTTTTAAAGAAAAGCTTGCCAATCCAGACGCCAGATGGAATAGAGCCGAGTAAATAGCCGATTACCACCATCAATATAAGTTTCATGAAATAATAACTCCTCGTATTAAGACTAGCAATCATTTTACCACGAATGCCTGTTAGGGACAATAAGTTCTAATCAATTTTTCGTCAAAGGGAAGTTAAATTGAATACCTTAATAGTCTTTCGGACCGGGACTTTGGTAATTAGTAAAGTGCTCTTGAATTTCTTTTAGTGAGTCTGTGATGATGATATCCCGACGATGCTTGGGATTAGTGAAGCCTTCATCCTCCATTGTGTTGAGAAAGTCAATTAAGTGGTTATAGTAGCCAGCCACATTGTAAAAGGCAAATGGTTTTTGATGGGCGCCAATTTGTGACCAAGTAATAACTTCGAAGATTTCTTCCATTGTTCCGCAACCACCTGGTAATGCAATAAACCCATCCGCTTTATCCATCATTAGCTGTTTACGTGCATGCATATTAGGCACCGTGATAAATTCAGTAATAGCAGGTTTGGCAATTTCCCGATTAGCCAAAATTTCGGGCATAATTCCGATGACTTGGCCATCTCCTGCTAAGACAGTATCGGCGACTGTTCCCATCAAGCCAAGACTTGCGCCGCCATAGACTAAACCATAATCATGAGCTAGCAACCAATTACCAACTTTTTGAGCTGCTTTGGTATAATCTGATTTTTTACCAGTACTTGAGCCACAGTAAACAGCAATATTCTTTTTCATAGATTCCAACTCCTTTAAAATAGACACTGTATATAGTTTTTTCGTTTGCCGATAACACGATATATAGTATCATAATGAAATAGGTTTATTCAAGCGTGAAATCAAATAAAATAATTCAAAGTTAGGTGAGGAAAGAGGAAAATGGAAATTAAGGAATTTCAAGAATGGTTAGAGTGTTACTATCAGCAAAGAGGATGGAAAGAATTGAATCCTTTTATTCGTATCGGCTTTTTAGTTGAAGAAACAGGGGAGGTAGCTCGTGCAATACGTGCGCTAGAAATCGGCCGCGATCGACCAGATGAGCGCCAGAAGTCTGATGATGAGTTGAGAGCAGAATTAAAAGAAGAATTAGGCGATGTATTAGGTAGTGTGCTGATCTTGGCAAGTAAATATGATTTAAGTTTATCGGCGCTACTGGATGCTCACCGTGAAAAATTGGAGGAACGTCACTCCCTTGATTTTAAGTAAACAATTTCTTTTATATTAAGTTGAAGTGCGTTAAAATAAGAGTGAGGTAGACAATCAAGTATGGCCATTAGGAGGATAAAGAGATGAGTGTTAGTAATCCCAATCAAGAGACCATTTTAAGGTATTTGAAAGAAGCTAATCGAATTGCTGTTGTTGGCTTGAGTAATAAGCCTGATCGTAAGAGCTATCAGGTTGCAGAGGTTTTGCAACGGTACGGTTACGAGATTATTCCCGTTAACCCACTTTTAGTTGGTCAAAAAATACTAGGAGAAAGGGTTTACGGAAGTTTGAAAGAGATTCCTGGAAAAATTGATTTGGTTGATATTTTCCGTCGAAGTGAATTTTTACCAGAGGTGGCAAAGGAGTTTATCCAAACAGATGCGACTGTTTTTTGGGCCCAACTAGGCTTAGAAAGTCATGAAGCAGCGGATATTTTAGCGGCTGCTGGTCGAACAGCAGTTGTCATGAATCGATGCACTGCGATTGAATTACAGCAATTAGGACAAAGCTAGAATATAAGAGTGGCAATGTTTGCTTTTTTTAGCAATTAAAACTAGTAAGCTATTATAACTGATTTTTTTGAGATATTAGTCTTAGGATTAATGAACTATCAAGAGAAACACTTGAATTAGTCAGCTGTGAGTATTTGGAGAGGAACAAATCCGAGGATAAGCGTTTTTTTGAAATGAGAAGCCATTTCTACTTATTTTTTTGGAATACACCTGATAAGAAAGTGGTTGAGCTGCGACGTTTCGTTGCGTAATTTGAACCTTTAACAACAAGTGTGAGTGGTAAGGAACTTTGGCTTAGATGAGACGTGAGATTTTAGTTCAATAAATAGAAAAGAACCCGTTAAATAAAAGGGTGATTTTTGAAAGTGAAGCTTAATAAATATCAGGAATTAGTTAACATCCCTAGAAACATGTGATAAAATGAGAGAGTGTAGTGAAAACGAATGGACTCTTTATTTATTTTCCACTAACAATCGACAACAAGTCAACAAATAAACCAACAATTGAAATGATCGAATGGAGGGATTTAATGGATGCAATCATGCAATATGTCGGCATCGTCGCAGGTGTTTTAGCATTAATTATTAGTTTAGTTGCTTTTATTAAAGCAAATGGAACTAAAGGCCGAGTAGAATATCTTGAGGATAAGTTAGAAGAATTATCTATGAAAGATGGCGGATCTCGTAAGAAAAAGAAACGTAACAAAGATTAGGTTCGCTGTACTTTGTGAGCTAATGTTAATAATAAGCAAAAAACTGTCAACTTATTTTAGGGTGGCGGTTTTTTTGTTGGCAGTTACATTAAAAAGAGAGTAGATTTTTGAAAGTGCTTTTCACATGTAGTCATAGTAGCTAGGGAGATAAATTGTCTCACCACCCTATCTTACTATGACTAGTTTTTTCTTAAGTTCACCGCTCTTGTTCAACTAACCGCTTCATTAACGCGGGTAGCCAAGAGACCAGTGGTGAAACTGGGTAGCCAGTTTTTTCGAGTAATGTCGGATCCATGGCTTGGTCGTATTGAGAAAGAGGGGATAGCTTTTTAGTAGGATCAATCACAATCGCCAGATTTTTATTAGTAGCTACTTGTAAGCAATTGAGGAATTGATTGGTTGTAAAAGGCTCACTTGAGCTGATGTTGATAGGACCTGTTAGCTGATGGTCAAGAATAAATTCGATAGCTAAGGGGATGTCAGAGGCTTTTACAAAGGAAAATATGCCAGATTTTCGTTTAAAGATAATCTCATTCTCTGCTAACGCTTGGCGAATATAAAAGTGAAGGCGTTCGGTGTAATCATCGTCATCAAGCACGACAGGAAAATGTAAGTAGGTAACGGGGAAATTCCCATGAGTTGCAAAATACGCTTCACCCTGTCGTTTTCCTTCACCGTAGCTGACCTCTAGGCTCGGCTGATAGGTATAGACAGTTGGATCAAATTGAGATTCATTAAAACCGAACTCATCTACGTGACCTTGATAAACAGCTAAACTTGAAGTGACTAGATAGTGGGTGACTGACGGGAGTTGATCGATAGAAATCTTTGCCTCTTCCCACGTCTAACAGATGTTGTCAAAAACAACGTCCCAATGAGTAGCAGCTAATATCTACCAGTTTGAATGATTGGGATCAGCTCGATCGATGACGATGTGTTTTATTGTTGGATGAGATAAAACAGGGGTGTTACCTCTTGTAGCGAGTGTCACATCGTAGCCATTTTTGCTAAAGTAATCAACTGTTTTTTTACCGAAAAAACGAGTGCCGCCAAAAATTAAAAGTTGTTTCATTAAGATGTTTCCTTTCTTGGGAATAGGATTGGGTTACTTGATTTATTTCAGTGTATGAGGACTGGTCATAAAAGTCAATTGTCTAATGTCTGTAAAAGTTGAAATGAGCAGCGTTTTATGGTAAAGTAGCACAGCTTCAATAGATGACAGATAGGGACTATCTGAGGAACTTTTGAAGTAATTACGGCTAAGATTGGCGTCGAAATGCGAATATGAGCGAAAAAAATCTGATTTATCATTTGATTTGCCTTTTCAATTTGCTAATTTTAGAGTATGATTAAAAATGGTGTGGTCAATTGTGATAGTTAAGTAGAGGCCACCAAGCCTGATTAGTTTGAAACAAGGGAGTTATATAATGCCAAAAAAAGTTATGAATGATTATAATGATGCTTCCATTCAAGTGCTTGAAGGACTTGAAGCAGTCCGTAAGCGACCAGGGATGTACATTGGCTCAACAGATTCTCGCGGATTGCATCATTTGGTCTATGAAATTGTTGACAATGCAGTGGATGAAGCTTTGTCTGGTTATGGAAATGAAATTGATGTAACAATTTATAAAGATAATAGTATTGGGGTTCAAGATTATGGTCGGGGTATGCCTGTTGGGATGCACGCTTCTGGTGTGCCAACGGTTCAAGTGATTTTCACTGTTCTGCATGCAGGTGGTAAATTTGGCCAAGGGGGCTACAAAACGTCTGGTGGACTTCACGGAGTTGGGGCGAGTGTGGTCAATGCCTTATCTAAATGGGTACACGTATCAATTGTTAGAGACGGCGTCGAGTATGAACAAAAATTCATCAACGGTGGTAAAGTTGACGGCAAATTAAAGAAGATTGGTAAAACAAAGAAGAAAAACGGTACTTTTATCCGTTTCTTACCTGATGATACTATTTTCTCGACTACTAAGTTTTCTTATGACACGTTAGCTGAGCGTTTGCGTGAGTCAGCCTTTTTATTAAAAGGCGTTAAGATTACAATTCGCGATGAACGTCCTGAAGAACCAGTTGAAGAGGTCTTCCATTATGAGGAAGGAATTAAAGAGTTTGTTGCGTATTTGAATGAAGATAAGGATGATTTGACACCTGTTGTCTATTTTTCTGGTGAAAAAGAGGGCATCGAGGTTGAGTATTCGTACCAGTATAATGACGGCTACTCAGAGAATGTCTTGTCTTTTGTTAATAATGTGCGGACTAAAGATGGCGGTACCCATGAAGTTGGGATGAAGACAGCCATGACTAAAACCTTTAATGATTATGCTCGTAAAGCGGGGTTGTTAAAAGAAAAAGAAAAAAATCTAGAGGGCAGTGATTTTCGCGAAGGTTTGACTGCGATTATTTCTGTTCGCATTCCTGAGAATTTGTTGCAATTTGAAGGGCAAACTAAAGGGAAATTAGGAACACCAATGGCTCGATCTGTTGTTGAAAATGTTATTAGCGAACAGATGGGGTTTTATTTACAAGAGAATAGTGACATGAGTCAAATGCTGATTCGTAAGGCGATCAAGGCTCGTGAGGCCCGTGATGCGGCGCGGAAAGCTCGTGAAGAAAGTCGGTCGGGTAAAAAACGTCGAAAAGGCGAATCCCTATTGTCGGGTAAATTGACTCCTGCTCAATCTCGTAATCCTAAAAGAAATGAACTTTATTTAGTGGAGGGGGACTCTGCTGGAGGTTCAGCAAAGCAAGGTAGAGATCGGAAGTTCCAAGCGATCTTACCGCTTCGAGGAAAAGTTCTGAATACGGAAAAAGCAAAACTTCAAGATGTCTTAAAGAATGAAGAAATTAATACAATGATTTATACTATTGGGGCAGGGATTGATCCCGATTTTTCTTTGGAAGACTGCAACTATGATAAAGTAATTATCATGACCGATGCGGATACTGATGGGGCTCATATTCAAACCCTACTATTAACTTTCTTTTATCGCTTTATGAAACCTTTAGTTGAAGCGGGAAAGGTTTATATTGCTTTACCGCCTTTGTATAAAATATCAAAAGGAATTGGTCGTAAAGCTGTATCAGAATACGCTTGGACGAATGAAGAGATGGAAGCGGCAGCTGAAAGGATCGGCAAGGGATATATGCTTCAACGTTACAAAGGTCTGGGTGAAATGAACGCTGATCAGTTATGGGAAACAACGATGGACCCTGAGACTCGGACATTAATTCGCGTTACTTTAGATGAAGAGGATGGCGAAGCTGGGAGCAATGAGCGAATTGTTTCTACTTTAATGGGCGACAAAGTTGATCGTCGTCGATCTTGGATTGAACATAATGTAGCCTTTACATTAGAAGAGGCCGACAGTATTTTAGAAAACAAAAACAATGAGAATGAAACAGATTCATTGTCTTATGAAGAATTTACAAGTCAAGAGAAAGACTTGAATGAAACAAATGATGAAATAAGTGACATTAGCTTGTTTGATTTAGAGGATTAAGGGGGAAGAACGAGATGAGTGCACGCGATGATATTCAAGAACTTGCCCTGAAAGAAGTCATGGGCGATCGTTTTGGTCGCTATTCAAAATATATTATTCAAGAGCGAGCATTGCCTGATATTCGTGACGGTTTAAAACCTGTTCAGCGTCGGATTTTATACGCGATGGATCATGATGGTAATACGTATGACAGAGGTTTTCGTAAGTCTGCTAAATCTGTGGGGAATATCATGGGTAACTATCATCCCCACGGTGACAGCAGTATTTATGAAGCGATGGTTCGGATGAGTCAGGATTGGAAGCTACGAGCTATTTTGATTGAAATGCATGGGAACAACGGGAGTATGGATGGTGATCCACCGGCGGCTATGCGTTATACAGAGGCTAGACTGTCTAAATTAAGTGGCGAAATGCTGGAAGATATTGAAAAAGAAACCGTTGATATGGTGTGGAACTTTGATGATACTGAAAAAGAACCGACTGTGTTACCTGCTAAGTACCCTAATTTATTAGTGAATGGTTCTACAGGAATTTCTGCTGGTTATGCGACGGATATTCCTACTCATAATCTTGGTGAGGTTATTGATGGCACGATTTATTTAATTGACCATCCAAATGCTACTTTAGATAAATTGATGACTTATATCCCTGGACCTGATTTTCCAACAGGTGGAATTTTACAAGGGAGAAAGGAAATTAAGCAAGCTTATGAAACTGGCAAGGGGCGAGTTGTTTTACGCTCGCAAACAAAGATTGAAAGCATTAAAGGTGGCAAAGAGCAGATAGTAATTAACGAGATTCCATATGAGGTTAATAAGGCTAATTTAGTTAAGAAGATGGATGAAATTCGTCTGAATAAGAAAATTGACGGAATCGCGGAAGTTCGAGATGAAACTGACCGGACTGGCTTGCAGATTGTTGTTGAATTAAAGAAGGATGTCAATGCGACGGGAATTTTAAACTATTTGTTTAAAAATACCGAACTACAGGTTAACTATAACTTTAATATGGTGGCGATTGATCAGCAGCGGCCTAAACAGGTCGGCTTGAAACGCTTTTTAGAAGCTTATATCACTCACCGTCAAGAGGTGATTACGCGCCGTAGTCAATTTGATTTGAAGAAGGCCCGCAAGCGTCAGCATATTGTTGATGGATTAATTAAGGCGTTATCCATTTTAGATGAGGTCATTGCGACGATTCGTAGCAGTAAGGATAAAAAAGATGCCAAACTAAATTTAGTTGATGCCTATGACTTTACTGAGGAGCAGGCTGAAGCAATTGTTTCTTTACAGTTGTATCGTTTGACCAATACAGATATTACGGCGTTGGAAGGTGAAGCGAAGGAATTACAGGCAACTGTTGATTTCTTGACTACTATTTTAAATGATAATGTTGAATTGATGAAGCTGATGAAAGCTGAATTACGGGAAGTTAAAAAGAAATACGCGTCTCCAAGAATGACCATTATTGAAGATGAAATTCAAGAATTAGTTGTTGAGACAGAAGTATTGGTGACACAAGAAGATGTAATTGTGACGGTTACAAAGGAAGGCTATATGAAACGCAGTAGCTTGCGTTCCTTTGCTGCTTCGAGCGCAGATGAAATTGGTATGAAGGATACAGATTATCTAATTTTTGCCAAACAGTTAAACACGCTAGAGCATGTTCTATTGGTGACTAATCAAGGTAATATGATCTATCGGCCGGTTCATGAATTGCCAGATATTCGCTGGAAGGATGTCGGTGAGCATATTTCACAACATATTTCAGGACTTGAAGTCGACGAAGTGATTGTTGCTGTGTTTGACTATAAAGTACTTAGTCAAGAGAAATCATTAGTCTTCATTACTCGTGAAGGTATGATTAAGCAAACTAAATTATCTGAATTTGCAGTTTGGCGAACTTATAAAGGTCGTCCAACAATGTGCATGAATTTAAAAGGTGAGGCTGAAGAAATCGTCAATTGCTATTTAGTTGAGGATGGCTCAGATTTGGATGTCTTTTTAGTTAGCTATCGTGGATTTGGTTTACGTTACCCGCTAAACGAGGTGCCGACAGTTGGCGCTCGTGCAGCAGGTGTTAAATCAATCAATTTAAAAGATGGTGATTACGTGGTTAATGGGGTTCTCGTGCTACCAGATGGTGACACACCGATTACGATTGTGACGCAACGTGGCTCAATTAAGCGGATGTTGGCTCAGGAGGTAACGACTTTAAGTCGCGCTAAGCGTGGATTGATGGTTATCCGTGAGTTAAAAAATAATCCACATCGCGTGGTCTTTATGAATGAATCTGTTGCTAATCAGGTAATTGAAATAACGACTCAAAATAATACTCGTTATGAATTTGAAGCTAAGGAATATCCAGTTAGTGATCGAACATCGAATGGTTCTTTCATCTCTGATGAAAAGAAGGATGGGACAGTTTACTCAGTTAGAACAGTCACGAAGGTGAGTGTTCCTGAGCCTGAGGCAACTAATTAAATGAGAGTGGGGCAGGAGTAACTTCTTGCCTCGTTTTTTTGTTTGTTAGTGAATCAACAAACAAAGGTAACCGTTTCTGTTATACAAAAGATGGAGTTGTTACACTCTGTTATAGTACAGTGTTTCGCTATTTTAACACAGTGTTTTCTTTGTTTAAATAAACTTTGTTAAATAATGTTCAAATTAAAAACGCTGTTAAAACAGCGTTTCTTTGTTTATTTTAATTGAATTTTATTAATTTGTTGGTTTTTAAGCAAAATATGCTTGTGATTTTATGATCTTGTGTTATACTATGTTTATCAACCTGTTACATATGATAAAAATCATATAATCTTAAGGAGGCCCATTAAATGGAATCTTGGAATGGCTTTAAAGGCAAAAAATGGAAAACAGCAGTAGATGTTCGTGACTTTATTCAAGCGAACTACTCAGAGTACACTGGCGATGATAGCTTCTTAGAACCAATCGCACCAAGTACAGACAAATTATGGACAAAATTACAAGAACTATTTGAAGTTCAACATGAAAAAAATGGCGTGTATGACATGGATAGCAATATCCCTGCTACAGTGACGTCTCATGGTCCTGGTTACCTAATTAAAGAAGAAGAAAAAATCGTTGGTTTACAAACTGATGTACCATTGAAACAAGCTTTCATGCCATTTGGTGGGATTAACATGGCTAACAATGCCTTGACAGCAAATGGTTATGAAGTAGATGAAGAAATGACTAACATCTTCTCAAACTGGAGAAAAACACATAACCAAGGTGTTTTCGATGCCTATACACCTGAAATGAGAGCGGCTCGTAAAAACAAAATCATTACTGGGTTACCTGATGCATATGGCCGTGGTCGTATCATTGGTGACTACCGTCGTTTAGCTTTATATGGGATTGATTTCTTAATGAAAGAAAAATCAAAAGACCATGCTAATACAGGTAATAAAGTGATGACAGATGACGTTATTCGTTTACGTGAAGAAATCGTTGAACAATATCGTGCATTAGGACAAATTAAAGAAATGGCTGCTACTTATGGCTATGATATTTCTAAGCCAGCTAAAAATGCTCAAGAAGCAATCCAATGGTTATACTTTGGTTACTTAGCAGCAATTAAATCTCAAAATGGAGCTGCTATGTCTATCGGACGTATCTCTGCATTCTTAGATATCTACATCCAACGTGATTTAGATAATGGGGTTATTACTGAGTTTGAAGCACAAGAAATGATTGATCATTTAATCATGAAACTACGTATGGTTAAATTTGCTAGAACGCCAGAATACAATCAATTATTCTCTGGTTATCCAATTTGGGCAACATTGTCTATTGCTGGTATGGGATTAGATGGCCGTTCATTAGTTACGAAAAATGACTTCCGTATCTTACATACATTAACTAACATGGGTCCTTCACCAGAGCCAAACTTGACTGTCTTGTATTCTTCACATGAACCAGAAGGCTTCCGAACTTTTGCTGCTAAAATTGCAAAAGAAAGCTCTTCTATTCAGTTTGAAAATGATGACTTGTTACGTGCTAACTGGGGATCTGATGACTGTGCAATTGCTTGTTGTGTATCTGCAACAGTTATGGGTAAAGACATGCAGTTCTTTGGCGCTCGTGCCAACTTAGCAAAAGCTGTATTATACGCAATCAATGGTGGCGTAGATGAAATGACTAAAGTACAAGTAGCACCTAAATTCCGTCCAATGACTGGTGACACGTTAGACTATAACGAATTTATGGATCGCTATAAAGATATCTTGGATTGGTTAGCTGAATTATACGTTAACACATTAAACGTTATTCACTATATGCATGACAAATACGCTTATGAAGCACCACAATTAGCTTTCATGGAAAGTAACCTAAAACGTACATTTGCTACTGGTATTGCTGGGATTTCTCATGCAACAGATAGTATCATGGCAATTAAACATGGTAACGTTCAAGTGATTCGTGATGAAAATGGTCTTGCAGTTGACTACAAACCAACTCATGAGTTCCCAACTTATGGTAATGATCAAGAAGAGGCTGATGCAATGGCTAACTGGATCTTGGATTACTTCATGACACAAATTAAACGTCAACATACTTACCGTAACTCTACACCAACAACATCATTATTGACAATTACGTCTAACGTTGTTTATGGTAAAGCTACAGGTAATTTACCTGACGGACGTCGTGCTGGTAAACCATTGGCTCCAGGGGCAAACCCAAGTTATCAAGACGGTCAATACTTAGGTGAAAAGAACGGCTTGTTAGCATCACTTAATTCAACTGCTCGTTTGGACTACACTCATGCTTTAGATGGTATTTCAAATACACAAACAATCAATCCTAATGGTTTAGGTAAAGATGATAGCACACGTATTAACAACTTACGTAACGTAATGGACGGTTACTTTAACAATGGTGGGTATCACTTGAATGTTAACGTCTTTACTAACGAATTATTGTTAGATGCGCAAGCTCATCCAGAAAAATACCCTAACTTAACAATTCGTGTATCTGGTTACGCAGTTAAATTCCGTGATTTAACACCAGAACAACAAGCAGATGTTATTTCAAGAACATCTCATGACCACATGTAAGAAAGTGCCTAAAACGTAAGTGATATAGTTCTAGTAAGACATTCTAGTAGCTATTCTTACAAAAAAGTTTTAAAATAAACTGATACTTAGAGGTGTGACTAGGTGACTAAGCCAAGTCACACCTTTTTAAATAGGAGAAGAGGAAGAGACATGACAGAGTCAGCAGTAGGAAGAATTCACTCAACAGAAAGTTTTGGTACCGTTGATGGACCAGGCGTGCGTTTTATCGTCTTTACTCAAGGATGTCGAATGCGTTGTCAGTTTTGTCATAACCCTGATACGTGGAAAATTGGAGTTGGCGGCCGCGAAGTGACTGCGGATGAAATTTTAGCCGAGGCGATTAAATATCGCAGTTATTGGGGTGAAAAAGGTGGTATAACAGTCAGTGGTGGTGAACCATTGTTGCAACTAGGTTTCTTAACCGATCTCTTTAAAAAGGCAAAAGCTGAAGGGATTCACACTACGATCGATACCTGTGGTAAGCCTTTCACTCGTGAAGAACCGTTCTTTAGCGAATTTCAGGAGTTAATGAAGTATACTGATTTATTATTATTTGACATTAAACACATTGATGCTGAAGGACATAAGATTTTGACTCAAAACACGAATGAAAATATTTTAGAGATGGCAAAATACTTATCTGAAATAGGGAAACCAGTTTGGATTCGCCACGTTTTAGTTCCTGAACGCACTGATTATGATGAGTATTTAATTCGTTTAAATGCGTTTATCGAAACATTATCAAATGTAGATAAAGTGGAAATTTTACCTTATCATAAAATGGGAATCTATAAATGGGATGAACTAGGTCTGGACTATCCGTTACTAGGGATCGATCCACCTACTCAGGAGCGGGTTAAAAATGCTCAAGAGATACTCCATGTTAATGATTACCAAGGCTATGCGACTCAAACCTACGGTAAATAGTAGTAAGCACTGAGTAAGACACTTAGTGCCTTTTTTGGGTAGGTACGATATAATTGTCCAAGAAAGCTAGTTTAGTAAGGAGTTAAGCGTCGATGAAAAAAGGGATTAAAAAGAGTATCGCTATTTTATTTTTTCTAATTATTTGTGGTATCGCTGGTTTTTTTATTGGGTATTATCTGGCCAATAAAGACTTATCTTTTTATCAGGTAAGTTTGTTAGTCCTATTTTTTATTGCTCAAATCGCTATTCACGAAGCAGGTCACGCAATATGTGGGTATATTACGGGGTATCGGATGGTCAGCTATCGATTATTTTCTCATCTCTGGGTGTGGCAAGAAGGTGGGGTAGTTTATCGTCGACAAAAGGTCCCAGGCACTTTGGGGCAGTGCTTAATGAAACCACCGACCTATGTGTCAGGAAAGTATCCTTTTAAGCTTTATTTGTTAGGCGGTGTTCTGGCCAATTTTATTAGTAGTGGTTTTGTGTTCGCTATATTTCCAACCTCAGTATATAGTTTTCTATTTTTTGTGATTGGTGTTTTTTTAGCAATAACTAATTTGATTCCTTTTGGTTTCAATGATGGTATGAGTTTAAAATTGGCTTGGAATAATCAAGAGGTTCAGTACTTATTATACTTACAATTTGAAATAAATTACCAATTCTCCAGAGAGAAGACTTTTGATGATTTACCTGAAACTTATTTTAAGCCATTGTCGGCAGCAAATGATAATTATTTTTTTACTTATCATACACTGATTCGTTATACCTATTATCTAGAGCGATTTGAGTTAGATCAAGCAAGAGGGCTACTAGAGGAATTGTGGTGTGAATTAGAATCGCTTGTTCCGCTCTATCGTATCGAATTAAAGAAAGAGCTCTTATTTTGTTTGGCAGTCTTAGATTCTAAGGATCCGCGAATTGAGGCAATTATGGCTGATAAATTAGTCGCTAGCAGTCTTAATTATCCTTTGATGAGTAATAAACGAATATTGGCCAGCTATCATTATTTTGTGAAGGACGATTGGAAAACTGGTTCTCAGCTGACACAAGCCGGCTTAGAGCTAGTCGACAAGTCTCCATTAAAGGGTGAAGCTGTTTTGGAAGTCAAATTAATTGAATGGGTAGATGAGCAGGCGGTTATTTATATTAATACAAGAGGTGAAGCAGATGTTAAACCAGCCTAAGGCACGTCGCTCACGCTATCAGAAAGTATCCGTTGATGTAGCCAAGAGAATTGCTAAAAATGAGTTTCAAGTAGGTGACAAACTTCATGCTCGTTCAAAATTAGCAAAGTATTATCAAGTGTCACCAGAAACTGCTCGAAAAGCTGTGACAGTCTTAGTTGATTTGGATATAGTCAAAGTAAAGCATGGTAGTGGTTTTACAGTTGCTTCAACAGAACTAGCGAGAGAGTTTGTTGAGCAGTATCACGACGTTCAGTCGATTGGTGATTTGAAAACTATGTTAGAAGATAGCATGCTTCGCCAACAAGAGGAGCTTAATTTTTTTGCTGGTGCGCTTAATCAATTACTTGCACAAACAGATAATTTTTACACAACTAATCCCTTGAACCCTTTTCATGTCAAGGTGACAGAAGAGTGTCGTTATCTTAATGAAACTGTAGCAGATATTAATATTTGGCAACAGACCACGGCGACCTTAATCGCGATTAATCGTGACAATGAATTATTTGTTTCTCCAGGTCCATATGCCCAATTGTTAGTTGATGATTTACTTTATTTTGTCGGCAATGATTTTTCTAATCAGCAGGTTGAAAACTTATTTTACCCTGAAGAGCCATCTTAAAACAGAAGAAAAGAGACTACCTTAAGTCAGTTAGCAAGACTAAAGGTAGTCTCTTTTTGTGGTAGTTTAAAATCCTTATCATTATACTAATGGAAACGTGTAACAGAGTAGTTTTTTTAACTAGTTTTAGACTGATAATTAAGGTGTTTTTTTGACAAAGTGACTCTATCGTTATATGGTAGATAAGTCACTTTTACGATGTATCGTAAAAAAAAAAGTTAGTTGGAGGAGTCAGTTTGCCAAAAGTAAAAATAGAAAACTTAACAAAAATTTTTGGAAAAAAAGTTAAACAAGCGTTGTCAATGACAAAAAATAATGAAAGTAAGACAGCTATTTTGAAAGCCACAGGTGCGACAGTTGGTGTTTATAATGTGAATTTTGAAGTAGAAGAAGGTGAAATCTTTGTTATTATGGGTTTATCTGGTAGTGGTAAGTCAACCTTGATTCGTCTTTTAAACCGTTTAATTGAGCCAACTGATGGCGATATTTTTATCGATAATCAAAACATTTCAACTTTGGATAAAGAAGGGTTGCGTGAAGTTAGACGCACTAAAATGAGTATGGTTTTTCAAAATTTTGGTTTATTTCCACATAAAACAATTTTAGAGAATACAGAATTTGGGCTAGAAATTCGCGGAATTACTAAGGTAGAGCGTGAAAAAAAGGCTATTCAAGCATTGGAAAACTCTGGCTTGTTACCCTATAAGGACCAGTACCCTAACCAGTTGTCTGGCGGAATGCAGCAGCGTGTAGGTTTGGCTCGTGCATTAGCTAATAATCCAGAAATATTATTGATGGATGAGGCTTTTTCAGCTTTAGACCCATTAATCCGTCATGAGATGCAAGATGAGCTATTAGATTTACAAGCAACTGTAAAGAAAACTATTATTTTTATTACCCATGATCTGAATGAAGCGCTACGTTTAGGTGATCGAATTGCCTTGATGAAAGATGGCGAAATTATGCAAGTCGGGACAGGGGAAGAAATCTTAAAAAATCCAGCAAATGATTATGTGGAAAGTTTTATCGAAGGAATTGATCGCTCTAAAGTTTTAACAGCAGAGAGTATTATGATTCCTGGAATTACGACAAACATCGATGTTGATGGCCCTAATGTGGCGTTAAGTCGAATAAGAAAATCAGAAGTAAGTCTGCTAATTGCAGTTGATCGAAAACGTCAATTAAAAGGCTATGTAACGGTTGACGATGCTTTGAGAGCTCGTAAGGAAGAGTTATCATTGGCTGAGGTTATGCGAACGGATATAATTTCAATTGATCGTGATACCTTACTGAATGATATTTTTGATTTGATTCATGATTCACCTGCACCTGTAGCAGTTACTGATAATGGTCGTCTATTGGGAATTATCATTAGAGGCGCGATTGTAGCAGCTTTAACTAAGACAAATGGGGTGACGAATAATGAGTAATACAAGTATGATGACGAAATTACCTGTTGCTAAATGGATCACAACATTGGTTGATTGGTTAACTGAAAGTTTTGCAGGCTTCTTTAGAGTTATTCAGGTTATTGGGCAATTTATTATGGAATCTTTTACGTCTTCGCTAGTGATGATTCCGCCGTTTATTTTTATTTTAATTGTTATGGTGGCTGCGTATTTTGTTTCTGGTAAAAAATGGGGACTTGCAGTGTTTAGTGGCGTAGGGCTATTATTTATTTATAATCAGCAATTATGGAATGACTTAATGAATACTATTACGTTAGTTATTGTGTCGAGTTTAGTTTCTGTGGTTATTGGTGTGCCACTCGGTATTTTAATGGCGAAAAGCAACAAAGTTCAAACAATTGTGACGCCTTTTCTCGATTTCATGCAAACAATGCCTGGCTTTGTTTATTTAATACCTGCAGTTGCATTTTTCGGTATTGGTGTCGTACCGGGAGTATTTGCTTCGGTAATTTTTGCCTTACCCCCAACAGTTCGTTTTGCTAATTTAGGCATCCGTCAGGTACCGACTGAATTAGTTGAAGCATCAGATTCTTTTGGTAGCACAGGTTGGCAAAAGCTATTGAAGGTAGAACTACCATTAGCTAAAAATACTATTATGGCTGGCGTTAACCAAACAGTGATGCTTGCTTTGTCAATGGTTGTTATTGCATCAATGATTGGAGCACCCGGGCTAGGGCGTGGAGTATTGTCTGCTTTACAACGTGCTCAGGTTGGAAATGGCTTTGTGAGTGGGGTGGCAATTGTTGTTTTGGCGATTATAATTGATCGTTTTACTCAATACCTTAACAAGGATAAATACGATGCATAAAAGGAGTTTTGTTGTGAGAAAAACGAAATGGGTTATCATGCTGGGAGTATTGTCCCTATTCATATTAAGCAGTTGTGGTCAAACAGAAAAAAGCGAAAGTAAGGGCGATGTTTCTCTTGTCTATGTGGAATGGGATACCGAGTTAGCTTCAACTAATGTTATCGGACAAGTGATTGAAGATATGGGCTACAACGTCACGTTAACCCCTTTAGATAATGCTATTATGTGGGAGTCTGTGGCAAAAGGAGAAGCAGATGGTATGGTAGCGGCTTGGCTACCAAATACGAGTGGCGCTCATTACGAAAAATTTAAAGATAAAGTTGATAATTTAGGGATTAATTTGCCAACAGCTCGAGTAGGTTTAGTTGTTCCAACTTACATGTCAGTTGATTCAATTGCTGATTTGAAGGATGAAGCAAAGAAAACAATTGTTGGTATTGAACCAGGTGCTGGTGTTGTTATGGCTGCTGAAAAAGCCTTAAAAGATTATCCGAATTTGAGTGATTGGACAATTGATACTTCGTCATCAGGTGTGATGACAGTTGCTTTGGACCAAGCCATTCGTAATAAAGAAGAAATTATTGTCACTGGTTGGTCTCCTCATTGGAAGTTTGCTAAACATGATTTAAAATATCTAGACGATCCTGAACAAAGCTTTGGTGGAAAAGAATCAATAAACACAATTGTTCGTCAAGGTCTACAGGAGGATTTACCAGAAGTGTATCATGTTTTAGATAACTTCCAATGGGATGAGTCAGATATGGAAGAGGTAATGTTGCAAATCAATAAAGGGGAAGACCCTGAGGTAGCAGCTAAGAATTGGATTACTACGAATCCTGATAAAGTCGCTAAGTGGAAAGAATAACTAACTAACAATCATTTTCTTAAAGAGGGAAATGATTGTTTTTTGTTCTGTCAATTAAAAACGAATGTCTAATCCAATGGTTTTATGATACAATATACAGGGGTTTAGAGTTCGATGAATGAGGTAAGAATCTTTAAGTTAGAAAGAGGGGACGTTGATGAAGGATAATCCAAATGAGTTGATTGCGTCACGAGCATTTGCCTATTTTTTGCAGTTGGCGGAAACATTAAATTATACAAAAACGGCTCATCTCTTAGGGATTTCGCAGCCAGCTCTAACTCAACAGATTAAAAAGATGGAAAGTAAGCTCGAGGCTCCTCTATTTTATACGGTTGGCAAGCAGCTTCATTTAACTAAAGCTGGTTTGATTATGCGGGAAACAGTTGAGTCAATTTATGAAACACTAGTAGAGGCGACAGAACGGATTCATGATGAGAATTCAAGCACTCGGGGTAAAATCACAATTGGGATTTCTGCTTCAGTTGAAGACCGAGTTTTTACCAACTTTATTACTGAGTATTTTAAGGACTATCCTGATATTGCTGTTACTTTGTTTATGGTAGGGCGTAAAGAAGTTTGGGAGTTTTTAGAAAAAAATCGAATTGATATTGCTATTTTATATTTACCGACAGGTGCATTACTTAAACATAAGGATTTTACTGCTCGAACCATTATTCATGATGAATTGTTATTTTTGCATCATAATGATGAGTTAACTAATAAAAAAAGTATTACGTACGATGAGGCGCTGTCTTTTCCTTGGGTGTCCTATCCTAAAAGTTATTTTGTTTCTCAGGTTATTCAATCAGCTTTTGAAAAGCATGGCTTAAAACTGCCGCAAAGTGTGGCGCATTTTACAAAACCGGATCAAATGTTTCGTTTTAGCAATGAAACTGAGATAAATACCGCTTTACCCCGTTCATTTTTTCAAGCTCATCAAACAGAAGGGGCGCTTAGGGCGATACCATTTGAACCTGCTATTCAATTGGAGCTAGCGTTTGTTTACCGCAAGGAAAAAATCGATGTTCCACGAATTCATCATTTTTTTAAAGAATTCGATCACTATATAAACAATGAGGATTATATTTCTCGTTTAAAAAATAAAGAATAAAGGAGTCATTTTATTATGTCTAACGTTTTAATTTTCGGGCATCAAAATCCCGACACTGATGCGATTACATCAGCTCTTTCTTTTGCTTATTTACAACAACAATTGGGGATTGACGCTGAAGCTGTTGCCTTAGGAGCAACGAATGAAGAAACAGATTACGCCTTAAATTATTTTAATACTCCGGCTCCCCGTGTGATTGAATCAGCAAGTGGTGAAACAAAGCAAGTGATGCTTGTGGATCATAATGAAGCGCAACAAAGTGTGAGTGATATTAGTGAGTTAGAGGTTTTAGCGGTTGTTGATCATCACCGTATCGCTAATTTTGAGACGGCTAATCCACTTTATTACCGCGCTGAGCCTGTTGGTTGTACGAACACAATTATTTTAAAGCTATTTAAAGAACACGGCATTGAGATTCCGAAAAATATTGCAGGATTGATGTTATCAGCGATTATTTCTGATTCTCTACTGTTTAAATCACCAACATGTACGCCAGAAGATATGGCTGCTGCTAATGAATTAGCCGCAATTGCCGAGGTAGACATTGAGTCATATGGATTAGAGATGTTAAAAGCGGGAACCAATCTTAGTACTAAAACTGAATTTGAGTTGTTGGATATGGACGCTAAAAGCTTCCCGATGGGTGAGAAGAATGTAAGAATTGGTCAAGTTAACACGGTTGATGTTAATGAAGTTTTGGCTCGTCAAGAAGTGTTAGAGACGGCGATGACGACTCAAAATAGTGAAGCAGGCTATGATTTATTTATCTTGGTTATTACCAATATATTAGACAGTGATTCTGCCATTATTGTTGTCGGGGATGATCAAGATAAGGTGGAAAAAGCCTTTAACACGTCATTGATGAACGGCGTTGCACATTTACCAGGTGTTGTTTCACGTAAAAAACAAGTGGTACCACAATTGACAGAAGCATTTAAATAATTGTTAACCAAACGTAGCTCGGACATAAAGTGGTTTGACTCCGAGCACGTTTGTCACATAACATACGTGAAATAAATGGAGGATGAGACTTTTTGTCCCATCCTCGTTATTTTTCATTATAAGTAGATCATAATAATATTATGTTAACTAGATTGGGATGATAAGATGTTTGATATGATTAAAGTGCCGTTTTTAAAGCAAGTAGATACGTTTGAATTGGTTAATTTGACTCAATTAGGAAAGCTTCATAATTGGTTAAGGCGTCAAACTAATGGAGCGACGATGCAAGAAATTAAACGCGCTATTCCAGATTGGGAGACAGTTGACCGAGAAATGGAAATTTTTGTGAGTCATCATCTGATCGAACGTGATAAGCGTGTTTATCGATGTCTGGTTCCAGAGATAACTGAAGATGAGCTTACTGCGCTTAATGATAATAGTTTACAAATTTGTAAGGAAATCGAAGAGTCTGTGTTTACTGATTTACCGATAATAACAGAATTTCCTTGGCTAATTGTTGCGACTTTGGCTGAAGTGAAGCGAAAAACATTTTCTCGAGTTGTAGCTTTGCCTCAATCAGCTGTTCACCCGATTTTTTTTGCTGTTCAGCAAAGTGGAAAATTTCTCTATGTTGATGTTAATAAAACTAAGGATGAACCTATAGGTTTAGCGAGCTATTTCGCTGGTTCTAAGGAAAGCTCTTTTAGTCAAGAGTTGTTGAAAGATATTGGGGATGTTAATCCAAGTTATTTTTTAGAAATGTCAGGCAAACAATTAAAATTAATCGCTGACGGTAAGCAACCACGAAATAGTCGAGGAAATATCTTTTTGAAGACTCTTAAAATGTTAGATTATGTGATAAAAGAGACAGAAGGCTATCAAACGGAAGCAGTGTTGTCTAAAATTGAGGCGTCTCAATTAAATGAAAGTCAGAAAATTATTAGTCAAATTATTGATGGTTCCCTGAATAAGATGAATCTAGATGACGATGTAGAAAAAGATGTTCTTAAGGCTTTAGTTATCAATGCTCTGCTAAAAAAACAGCAAGGAAAAAAAGAACTTGTCATGGTATCAAAACCCAAAAAAATCAGCACTTAATCTAGTGTTGATTTTTTGTTAGAGATAATTAAAAAATGTTATGATAAAAAACTTTTTATTTTATCATTGACTTTTAATCTTTAATCACGTAGTATTGTAAAAAAGACAAGCAATGAGAAAGATTAGTAGTAATTGATCGGTTTTATTAGAGAGTTAACGGTGCTGGAAGTTAGTAAACCACAATTATGAATGGACTTTTGAGCTAAGTGTTGAAGTTAGTAGGCATATTCGGTTAGTTCACCGTTATCGGGACACGCGTTTTTAGCGCATAAGTGGATTGACATATCAATCAATTAAGGTGGTACCACGGGTTTCTCGTCCTTATTTTCAGTAGAAAATAGGTGTGAGAGCTTTTTTGTTTTATAAGTGAATAGTAACTGCGTTAAGCAGGATGAGTACTTTTTAGTTGATGTTTTCAGAGAGTTAGCGGTGGTGAGAGCTAATAGCAACACAAAAAGGAATGGACCTGTTAGTTAAATCTTGAAATAATAGTAGGGATTTACGGGAGCTCCCGTTACAGAGTAGGTTATTGTTAGATGACTGTTGAGATGGGCAGAGGTATGTCCAAATTGAGGTGGCACCGTGAGTGAAATTCGCCCTCAAATGATTAGTGATTAATTATTTGAGGGCTTTTTGTGTTTTGGTTATAAAAGTATGAAAGGATGTTGGAGAAATGAGAAGGATTAGAACTCAGTCGGCTGATTGTTTAACAGCTATTAGTATTTATTTACGATTATCAGGTAATAAAAAGTGTTTATTAGAAAGTATTCCACGGGATCGAGAACAAGCTAGTTACTCAATTGTTGGGGTGGATCCAGTCCATGAGATTCAATCCTTTGGTCACCAACTTATAATTGATAATCAAATCAAAGAAGTAAGCGATCCTTTGAAAGAAATTGAAAGCTTCATAAGTCGTGAAGAGCAAGAAACAGACCTACCTTTTGAAGCTGGGACAATTGGCTATGTGGGCTATGATGTCAGTGCACTCTATGAAGAGGTTGGAAGGATACCAGAAGATCAGTTAGGTATACCTGATTGTCATTTTTATGTGTAGGAGTCTTTTGTTATTTTTGATCATTTGAAGGAACAGGTCATATTAATTCAAGATAATCTATATTCTCAACGGAGTGTAGAGGACATGGAGAGCACTATTGAAGTGATGGTAGCACAGTTGAAAGTGCCACATCCGGATGAAACGCGAAAACTCAAGCTTGAGCCTCTGACGTTTACTAGTAATCTTAAGCAACACGAATACGAAGCATTAGTTAGAAAAAGTAAGACACTTATTAAAAGGGGAGATATTTTTCAAGTAGTACCCTCACAACGATTATCAGCTCCCTTTACTTTTGATAGCTTTGATTATTATCGAGGGCTCCGATTAACTAATCCATCAGCCTATCTTTACTATTTAGATTTTGGTGAAACTAAGATTATTGGCTCCTCACCAGAAAGCCTTGTGAGTGTACAAGGACCTCGAGTTATAACTAATCCAATTGCAGGAACATGTAAGCGAGGACGAACTGTACAAGAAGACCAGCAATTGGCAGATGAGCTAAGTCATGATGAAAAAGAGTTGGCCGAACATCGGATGTTAGTAGATTTAAGTCGAAATGATATTAGTAAAATTACCGAAGCTGGTTCGGTTACTGTGCCGCTATATTTAGTTGTTGAAAAATACCGATATGTCATGCACTTGGTTTCAGTTGTTGAAGGTGTCCGCAGTCCGGACGTGACTGCGATGGATGCGCTAAAGGCTACCTTACCTGCTGGAACAATCAGTGGTGCACCAAAGATTCGAGCGATGCAGCGTATTTACGAGTTAGAGCCAACCAAGCGTAATGTTTATGGTGGGGCAGTCGGTTATCTAACTCACTCAGGTAAAGCCGATTTTGCAATTGCGATTAGAACAATGGTTTTACACAAAGGGATTGCTCATGTTCAAGCTGGAGCGGGAGTGGTTCATGATTCTGATCCAACCAAAGAATATGAGGAAACCTTACATAAAGCTAGGGCCTTACTGGAGGTTGATAGTAATGATTTTACTTGTTGATAATTACGATTCTTTTACTTACAATTTATTGCATTACCTGAGTCCTTATGGCGAGGTGATAGTCCGACGGAATGACGCTGACGATCTGGTTGTGTTGGCCGAAAAAGCAAAAGCGATAGTCTTTTCACCTGGACCTGGAAGACCTGAGGATGCTGGCAAAATGAACGAGTTGATTGCGGCTTATGCCGAATACAAGCCTCTTCTTGGTATATGTTTGGGGCATCAAGGAATTGCTCAGCACTACGGAGGAGAGATTGTTCAGTCTAATGAAATCCGTCATGGAAAAATTTCTAGGATGAGTTGGATGAAAGATAACTCATTATTTATAGATTTACCTAATGAATTTGCGATTATGCGGTATCATTCCTTAGTTTTGAAGATAGACACGCTACCTGCTGAGCTTGAAATAATAGGCTTTGCTACTGACGATCAAGAAATTATGGCATTGAAGCATCGCACATTGCCTATTTATGGCTTACAGTTTCATCCAGAGTCAATCGGGACCGAATATGGGCATCAGTTACTAAAGAATTTTATGACAATCGTTAATGAGGAAGAAGGGTAGATGAATGAATACGTTACTAACTAAATTATATGAGCAAAATGATTTAGCTCAAGAAGAGATGAAACAGTTATCGCGACAATTATTTGAGGGAGAGTTAAGTGATGCGCAAATCGGAGCGTTACTAATTGGCTTGAAAATAAAAGGTGAGACAGTCGAAGAGATGACTGGGTTGGTGGAGACAATTAGAGAGTTTTCAGTGCCAATCGAGACCCAATTAACAGATACGATCTGTAATTGTGGGACAGGCGGAGACCTGTCAAACAGCTTTAATATCAGTACAACGGCAGCGTTCGTTCTGGCTGCCGCTGGAATGAAGGTCGCTAAAACGGGAAATCGAAGTATCTCAAGCAAAGCTGGAAGTTTTGATACATGTGAGGCTCTAGGTATAGATTTCCTAGTATCTGCTGAGCAACAGTCTCAACAGCTGGCTGCGACTAATTTAACTTTTTTGTTCGCTCCCCATGTTCATCCGCGGATGAGTTACGTGATGCCAGTACGCAAAAGTTTGGAGACTCCTACAATTATGAATTTAATCGGACCTTTGACTAATCCTGTTGCTTTGGAGTATCAACTGATGGGGATTAATCGACGAAGTTTATTAATAAAAACGGCTGAAACAATTCAAAAATTAGGACGTAAACGAGCCATCGTAGTGACCGGATCAAAAGAGATGGATGAAGCTTCTTTGTCTGGCGAGACACATTATGCCCTACTAGCCGATGGTAGAATTTCTTGTCATGTCCTAACTCCCGAGGATGTAGGCCTACCTTTTTATGAGTATGAGGCTATTCGTGGAGGTGATGCTACTGAGAATGCTGAGATTTTATTAGCGGTGTTAAGGGGAGAGAAGAGCCCCTACTATGATACTGTCCTTTTGAATGCTGGATTGGGGTTATTTGCCGGTGGAAGAGTTACAACTATTCAAGAAGGCGTTCATGAAGCGAATCAACTTTTGCAAAGCGGTGCTGCTATGCAAGTGTTAAGTAATCTATTGACTTTTCAACAGTATATGAAAGCGAGGGAATAATAAATGACAGATTTTCTTAATACAATTATCGCGGTAAAAAAAGAAGAAATAGCTAAAATGCCTTTTGAAGAACTGGCAATAATTAAAGAGCGACCATCTTTTTATCAAATGGTTAAAGCTAATCCAACGAAGATGCACCTTATTGCAGAAGTCAAGCGAGCTTCACCCTCAAAAGGGGATATTATGGTGGCTGTAGATAGCATCAAACAGGCAGAGGTTTATGAAAAGGCTGGAGCTAGTGCGATTTCAGTGTTAACAGATGAACAATTTTTTAAAGGATCAATCACTGATTTGCAAGCTATTGCTCAAAGAATTGAGCTCCCTATCTTATGTAAGGATTTCATTATTGATGAGAAACAACTTATTCGGGCACGAAATGCTGGTGCATCTATCGTGCTATTGATTGTTGCTGCTTTACATCAAGTGAGATTAGAGGAGCTATATCAAAAGGCAGTTGATTTGGGACTTGAGATTTTGGTAGAGGTACATAATCAAGTTGAGTTGGATGTTGCAGAATCATTAGGGGCTCGATTAATTGGTGTTAATAACCGAAATCTCACGACTTTTGAAGTCAATCTTGATGTGAGCCATCAATTAGGCGTTCATTTTAAAACATCTGCTCTGTATTTTAGTGAATCTGGTATTCGTGACTCTAATGAAGTAATGGCGTTAGCTCCTTATTTCAATGGCGTCTTAATAGGAGAAACCTTGATGAGAGCAAAAAATCCAGCTAGTGTGGCTAGCAGTTTACAGGTGAGGAGATGAAAGTAAAAATTTGTGGACTGCGTAAAAAAGAGGATGTTGAAGCAGCTGTGATTGCCGGAGCTGACTATGTCGGGTTTGTATTTGCGTCCAGTCGCCGTCAAGTAACTCTGGAAGAAGCTCATGATTTGACTAAAAATATTCCTGATAAAGTTAAAATAGTGGGGGTATTTGTCAATCCAACATTAGAAGAGGTACTTTTAGCCATTAAGAAGGTGCCTCTTGATGTTGTTCAGTTACATGGTCAAGAAAAACCAGAGTTTGTTGCCCAGTTTAATTGTCCAGTTATTAAGGCGATTGCCGCTAATGATAGACATTATTTACAAACGATCGACACCTTTCCTTCTACTGTGTCTTTTCTCATTGATACACAAGGTGACAGGTGTCTAGGAGGAAATGGTCAGGTATTTGATTGGATGAAGATTGAGTCAGAGAGGTTACCTAAAGATCGATTATTTATTGCAGGTGGCTTGACCTCAGAAAACGTGAACGCAGCTATTGCTTATTTTCAACCTTACGGAGTGGATGTTTCTTCTGGAGTAGAAACAAAGGGAAGAAAAGACGGCAATAAAATAAATGAATTTGTTATGAAAGCGAAAGGGGAACACAAGAAATGACTTATAAAGCACCTACAAAAAAAGGGGTTTACGGACAATATGGCGGCCAATTTGTACCAGAATCATTGATGAAGGCTGTTAATGAATTAGCGATAACATACGAGGAGTCTAAAAATGACAAGTCTTTTCAAGAGGAGCTTAATTATTATTTAACAAAATATGTCGGAAGGGAGACACCGCTATATTTTGCTGAACGATTAACAGCAGCGGCTGGTGGCGCGAAAATCTTCTTAAAACGAGAAGACTTAAATCATACAGGCGCTCATAAAATTAATAATACAACTGGTCAGGTGCTACTTGCAAAGCGAATGGGCAAAAAGAAAGTAGTTGCCGAAACAGGAGCTGGCCAACATGGAGTAGCGACTGCAACAGTAGCAGCATTGTTTGACATGGAATGTACCATTTTTATGGGTGCTAAGGATGTCGAGCGGCAAGCTCTTAATGTGTTTCGGATGGAGTTGCTTGGAGCAAAAGTAGTAAGCGTTGAATCTGGCAGTAAAACACTCAAGGATGCCGTCAATGAAGCACTGAGATTTTGGGTGGCTAATGTAGAGGACACACATTATGTGATGGGTTCAGTTTTAGGCCCTCACCCTTTTCCAGAAATTGTTCGTGATTATCAAAGTGTAATTGGTAAAGAAGCTCGGCAGCAATATCTTGATTTAACTGGAAAATTGCCAGATGCTTTAGTAGCTTGTGTGGGTGGCGGTAGTAATGCTATGGGTTTGTTTTATCCTTTTGTTAACGATCAAGAGGTGTCGATGTATGGGGTTGAGGCTGCTGGGTTGGGATTAGAAACAGCTTTTCATGCAGCGTCTATTACAAAAGGAACAAATGGCATCTTACACGGCGCTCTGATGAAGCTTTTGCAGGATGAACATGGACAAATTGAGGAAGCTTTTTCAATTTCAGCAGGGTTAGATTACCCTGGCTTAGGTCCCGAACATTGCTATTTTAATGACTTAGGACGGGCTCGTTATGTAAGTATTACTGATGATCAAGCACTGACCGGGTTTCAATTATTATGTCAAACTGAAGGCATAATTCCAGCATTGGAAAGCTCTCATGCAATTGCTTATGCAGTTGAACTTGCAGCTGAGTTAGGCTCAGATAAGTCGCTGATCATTTGCTTATCTGGACGTGGCGATAAGGATGTTGCGCAAATAAAGAAACGGTTAGAAGGAGTAAATATTAATGGCTAAGACACTAGAAATTCATTTGCAGACAATTAAGAAACGAAAAGAAGCTTTGATTATTCCGTATATAATGGCAGGGGCCCAGGGGTTAGACCAGCTAGAACACGAATTAAAATTGTTAGAAGCAGCTGGCGTTAGCGCGATTGAAATAGGAATTCCTTTCTCTGATCCAGTAGCAGATGGACCGATAATTCAAATGGCAGGTTTGCGAGCGTTGGAAGCCGGAGTTACTTTAAAAAGAATTATCAAAGTTATTCAGCAGACAACCGTTAAAACACCTTTAGTGATCATGAGTTATTTTAACCCTATTTATTCAATGGGCATAGAGCATTTTGTTGAAGAACTCAAGGGAACAACTGTAAAGGGGCTGATTATTCCAGATTTACCTGTAGAACACCAAGATTATCTACAGCCTCATCTGGAACAAACAGATATTGCCATAATTCAATTAGTTTCACTTACAAGTTCAGAGAAGCGAATCAAAGAGTTGATTAGTCAAGCTGAGGGCTTTATCTATGCTGTAACAGTGAATGGAACAACAGGACAGCGACAAGCGTTTGATCATTCAGTTGGTTCATACTTGGCAAATTTACAACAGCAGACGGATATTCCTGTCCTTGCAGGATTTGGAATCGCTCATAAAGAGCAGGTTGAGATATTTATTAAGAGCTGTGACGGTGTAATTATTGGCAGTAAACTGGTTAAATTATTACTTGATAACCAGACGGAAGAGCTAACTGATTTCTTAACAGAGGTAGTTTCAGTTACTTATTAACAAAGGATCTGTCTTATCGTAATTAATTCATAAGACAGATCCTTTCAATATAGTTAATATAGTTAATTTTGTTTAGTTTGTTGAAAATGAATCACAGCACCTAAAAGATTGGCATCATTTTTGTATTTGCACAGAGTTAATTTAGGATTAGGTAATTCTTTTTGAGAAGTAAAGAGAGTTTTGAAAATAGTTAACAACCCATTTTCTTCTTTCAACAATGTATCAACTGCTTTTTCTAGGTTAGGTAAAAGTTCTTTGTTATTACTCACACCGCCACCAATACCGATTAATTCTGGCTGGAAGGCTGTATTTAAAGAAATAACAATTTCAGCAAGCGATTTATACATATTATCCAGTTCTTTAGATGCCACAGAATCACCATCTGCAGCCAATTGGAAAACATCTTTGCCATCAATAGCAGAGGGGAGTTTAAGTTTTTTTAAGGAAACACGGCGAGCGATGTGTACAGGTGATACTTTACTATTGTTAATTGTTTTAACGCCATCAGCCACTAACTTATCTAATTTATCGAGTTTATCAGCAGTATCTGTCAGAATTTTTCCTTTTGAAACAATAGAAAATCCAATTCCAGATCCAATAATTAGAAAAATAGCTTCTTGATGACCCACACCAACGCCCATTGTCATTTCTGCTAGAGCAGCACTGTTTGCATCATTTAACATTGATACTGGAAGTCCAGTCGCTGTTGCAAATTCTTGTTGAAATTCTCCAAGATGTAAAAATGGCACATAACTGAGCCCATTAATCATCCCAGTTGTTTCATCAGTATCTCCAGGGCAACTTAGCGCAATACCAGTAATTAGATAAGTATCGTTTTGTCTTTTTAATAAGTCGTTTATTGCATCGTAAAACAATTTACGTGTAAGAGGTGTTGGAAAGCTATTTTTTTCATGTAAATCATTCTCTTCCCAAATACCAAATTTAACCGCTGAGCCACCAATGTCTAGTGCTAAAAGAGCCAAAATAGTCACATCCATTCTGTTATTTAATTTCTTTCTCTCTTTATAGTAAGTTATCATGATTAGAAGTGCAAAGTATATTACTTTTAGTTGTTGATAAAAAAGTTTCAAAAACTGCACATCATCATGAATTTTTTGATTTTACGAATATGCTTCAAGATGTTATATTAAGTATGTAAATGTTCACAATAATTTTGTTTAAATTTTTTTCATCCTATGGGGAGGAAGTAGCGGAAACTACTTCCTTTTTTTATTTCCATTTTTTCGTTAAAGGTATATTTATTAAGCGGAAGGCTAGAGTTGCTTGTTCCAACATGTTACAATGTTTATAAAAGAAGTTAGTTGGGAGGGGAGCTTTTGGGGAGAAAGCATTTAAACAATGGTTACAAAACCTAAATCAATCAATGGCGAAGCAGCAACAACTTATGCTAGGTTGCCAACTTTTTTGGTGCTCAGTTTAGTATTGTACATCATTCAGTGGCTTCCGTTTCTTTTTATGCTTTTTTTGTTATTTATTATTATATTCATTTATAGAAAGACTTCTGATGAACTTGCTTATCTAAATTTATCACTCATTTCGTTGGAAAAAGACACAATACTTAATAAAGAAGCTTGGTTTCTAAAGGATCCTCGTTATTCTTTAAAAATGAATCTGTTAAAAACTAATCTAGCACAAATAATCAAGTATAATAAACAGCTCGGTTACTTCATTTTAATTCTTATGATAATTACTATATCTATCTATGTGATTTATTGAACTTACGGAACTAACCCTTATGTTATGAGTTAGCTAAAGAGATAATAATTTGAATTAAGTGCTTTGATATATGTTATAATTGAATAAAATAACAGGTCTAAAAAGGAGTTAAGAATGAAACAAGCACGTCAACAATCGCTTAAGCAAGCTAACCAAGGTTCTCATATTCAGCATGAAGCAAAAGAAAGCTTGCGATTGAATAAATATATTAGTGATGCGGGTCATTGTTCCCGCCGTGAAGCTGATCGTTTAATTGAAGCTGGTAGAGTGACCGTTGATGGGAAGGCTGCTGTAATTGGATTAAGAGTCACTCCAGAGCAGAAAGTAGCCATTGATGGCAATAATGTAACTCCTAGAATTGAGAAAGTTTATATCGCTTTACATAAGCCTGCCGGTATAACAAGTACTACGGATCAGGCTGTTGAAGGAAATTTGACGGATTTTATGAATTATCCGGAAATGATTTTCCCTATTGGTCGTCTGGATAAGGAGTCTACCGGACTGATTTTGTTAACAAGTGATGGTGATATCGTGAATAAGATCCTGCGGGAAGAAAATGGTCATGATAAAGAATATCAGGTAATGGTGGACAAGAAATTTGATGAAACGTTTGTAACGTGTATGGAGACTGGGGTAGAGATATACAATCCAGTAGCAGATAAACGACAAATTACTTTACCTACAAAAGTGGAAGTTATCGGGCATAAAAGCTTTAATTTAATATTAAGACAGGGATTAAATCGTCAGATTAGACGGATGTGTCAAGAGTTAGGCTATCAAGTAGTTCACTTAAAACGCAAACGAATTATGAATGTTGAATTAGGAAATTTAGCTGAAGGACAATGGCGCTACTTGACTAAAGAAGAATTAATTGATATTAATGAAGCTATAAAAAAATAAAAATATTAGCCAATTAGTTGTTATGAATATCAATTAGCAGTTAATTGGCTTTAAACAGACATATAAAGCAGTTTTAAAATGTTCTTTATCTTAGGAAAAGGATAGAGAAGTACTATAGTATTTCTCTTGAAAATCAAATAACATTTTAGTTTACATAATATATATTATACGAAGTAGATTTTAGGGGCCACATGTCAAGGTTAAATGCAACAAAGTATTGTTGATATACCAATTAAAATAACATTTTAGCTGTTTTTAATACGTGACAGTTTTACGTGTTAGGTAAAAATCGTTTGGAGGTAAAAAATAACATAATTATTTTTTTGACTTAGAAATAAGAATACGTCTATTAAACTAATTATTTTAGCATGAGACATTCTTTTTCAAATCTATAATTTGCTGATTGCCATTTCAATGTTTTACGTGGACGAGTATTGATGGCGTTTATGGAGTCATTTAAGTGCTCTTGACTGACTTTTCTAAAGTCAGTGGGTTTTCGATAGTATTCACGCAATAAGCCATTGTGATACTCATTAGATCCACGTTCGTGCGGTGAATAAGGATTGGCATAATAAATCTTGACACCTAAAGTTGTTTCAACAATCCCAATGTTTGCATGATGGACAAATTCATTACCACGGTCGCAAGTGATCGATTTAATACTATTTTTTGGTTGAAGCTCGACTAACTGTTTCATTGCTTTCAACATACAATGGGAGTCTTGATTCGCCATCTTAATCGCAACGTATTTCCGTGTCTTTCGCTCTACAAACGTTGCTAAACAAGCTGATACACCACGTTTAGACA
>NZ_JCAQHY010000137.1:0-41146 GCF_059621045.1 Vagococcus sp. WN80Y | reverse complement strand
TAAGCGATCAAACAAGACTAATTCTCCCAATAATCTAAAAAACAGAAGACTGAAAATCATTTTTACGATTTTCGGTCTTCTATTTTATTTATCCTGAGACTTATGTCCCAAGCTCTTTTACTTATACATCTAAACTTTCTTGTCCTGTTGGATTTGCAAGTTCATCATCCTCTGGTAAGAATGTTACTAATACCTTCCGTGGTTTACTGCCCTCAGGAGGTCCAACAACTCCCTGCTCTTCCATCTGATCGACAATCCGAGCCGCACGGTTGTAACCTACGCGGAACCGTCTTTGCAGCATAGAAATACTAGCTGTTTCCATTTCAATAACTAACTTAACAGCATCCTCATACAATTCATCGAGAGGCTCTCCACTACCAGCACCGCCACTTGGCTCATCACTCGGCATCATACTTTCTTGGTAGTCAGCACCTTGTTGCTCCGTAACGAAACTAACAATGTCCTCAACTTCTGAATCAGAAATGAAGGCACCTTGAACACGTATTGGCTTATTCTCACCCATCGGCAAGAAGAGCATGTCCCCACGACCAAGTAGTTTTTCTGCGCCGTTACTGTCGATAATGGTTCGTGAGTCTGTCCCACTGGATACCGCGAAAGCAATTCGCGATGGAACATTGGCCTTGATAATCCCTGTAATAACGTCAACACTCGGACGCTGAGTTGCCAAGATCATATGAATCCCTGCAGCACGTGCCATTTGCGCCAAGCGCGTAATCGCATCCTCAACTTCGTTACTTGCAACCATCATCAAATCGGCCAACTCATCAACTATGACCACAATAAAAGGTAAAACTGGTCGATTTTCCCCATCCTCCATATTGTACTGCATCACCAATTGATTGTAGCCTGTCACATTTCTCACTCCACTACCGGCAAACAATTCGTAGCGCCGCTCCATCTCACTTACAACCTTATGGAGAGCTTGTGCTGCTTTACGAGGATTAGTCACAACTGGCGTCAACAGATGAGGAATGCCATTATAAACATTTAATTCCACCATCTTAGGGTCGATCATCATCAACTTCACTTCATGTGGCTTAGCTCGCATTAAAATACTGGTAATAATACCATTAATACAGACTGACTTACCACTCCCAGTAGAACCGGCAATTAGTAAATGCGGCATCTTAGCCAAATCAGCCGAGATGACACTTCCCGAGATATCGCGACCTAAAGGTACCTCTAATAAATTTTCATCATGCTTGGGTTGTGCTTCAATAATATCGCGGAATGAAACTGTACTGACCGCATTATTAGGCACTTCAATCCCAATTAAAGATTTGCCAGGTATTGGCGCCTCCATCCGAATATCCTTAGCTGCTAAAGCCAAGGCCAAATCATCAGTCAATCCAACTATCTTACTGACCTTCACCCCAACTGCTGGCTGAATTTCATATTTTGTGACAGAAGGTCCCAAACTTGCTCGCACGACCTTAGCATCGACGCCAAAACTTTTAAACGTATTTTCAAGTACGGCCACATTTTTTTCGATTGACGAGTATTCCGCACTTTGATCAGTTAGCGGAATTTCATTCAGCAAATCAGAGGGAGGTAATAAATAATCGCGATCCTCTGTCTCCTCAGGAATTTCAAACTCTAATTCTTCATCAGAGGGTTCCCCCTCTTTTTTACTAATCGTTCGCTTAACAGGTTCTTCCACTTCCGATTGGTACTTAGTTTGATAACTATCAATTTCTAGCGCCAATTGCTCTGGCTCATCATGCTTTTCAATAATAGTTTCAGCCGCTTCCGAGCGTGCCAGCTCCTCACCAGGGGAAAGATCTCTGACATCATTTTTCCTAATTTCTTCAGCCGCCGCTGCATCAACTATTTTTTGTTTTTCAGCTTCTTCGGCCTTTTTAGCTGCTTTAATTGAGCGTTTTTCTGCAAGCTTTTCTTGTTGGCTACTCAAACTATCTCCCAGTTTATTTCCACCAATCTTCAAGAAATCGACCACTTGGAACCAATGAATATCGGCAATTAAAAAGATACCTGCCACCATCAACAAGCCCGCAATCAAATATGTTCCTAATTGTGACACTAAGAAATAGCTACTTCCATAAAGGACAGCTCCAATCATTCCGCCACCAACAGACTCTTTGATCACGTTTCCTCTAATTTCAGTGAATAGCTTTTGCCATGTCACACTGATAATATTGACATCTCCTGACACTTGTTTAAAGAGCCAAGCATGAAGGAGCATGAGTAATCCGCAATAAAACATTACACCACCGACTGCCAATTTTTTCTTTTTAAATGATAATTCTTTCCCCATAAACACTAAAAGCAAACCGTATATAATCAGCAGTACACCCAAAAATGGATAGGTGTTGCCCGCAATAAAACGAAACACATTTGCAATTAAAATACCGAGAAAGCCAAGCTTCAACGTACCGAATACCCCAAACAGCACAAACGCAATCCCAATAAACAAATAAATCATTCGTTCATGTTGGGCTTGTTGCTTTTTCGTCTTCTTAGCACGTGTATTTTTCTTCTTCGCCATCTCAAACCTCCTTTTAAGCACTCACTACTTTATTAAGCAGTCACTTCCTTATTATACACGAAAAAGGGGTAGGACAAAAGTCCTCCCCACTACTGCTTTTAGCTTAATTATCTTTCATCGCTGCCTTAAGCGCTAAGGCTAAGGGACTTTCTTCTGGCTCCACTGACTGACTGTATTGCTTGAGAAGTTTTTTCTCTTCATGCTTTGTCATTTTTTTCTTACGTTCTTTGCCAGTTGGAATTTTTTCAGTAATCACACAGAATTTACACTTGAAGAATTCACCATTCTTCCCTTCATGAATTTCCATCTTACGATGACATTGTGGACAACGCTTATTAGACACTTTCGGATCTTTCCGGCGACGATAAGAACAAGTGTCGCTCGTACAAACAAAGAGTTTGCCATCCCGAGTGTTTCGTTCCCTTAAAGGTGAACCACAGTCTGGACATTCTTTCGACGTGATTGAAAAATCCGTGTACTTTTTATCACTAACCTTGATCTCTTTAACAAGTCTCTCAGTATCTCGTTCAATCTCTTTAATAAACTCCTGACTCTTTCGTTTGCCATGAGCAATTTCTTCTAAAGCCTTTTCCCACTTCTCAGTTAAATCAGGAGACACTAATGAAGGATTGACCAATTTAAGAAGTTGCTTACCTTTAGGACTGACCTTTAAGCGACTGTTATTCCGCTCCATTAGTTCTGATTTAATTAATTTTTCGATGATTTCTGCTCTCGTAGCAGGTGTTCCTAAATTATGCTTCTCCATTTGCCCGAGTAACGTCCCTTCATTCAAAGGACTAGATGGAGTCGTCACTTCTTTATTAATAGCAAAGTTAGCTGGCAAAGTCATTCCTTCCTTAAACTCTACCTGCTTGTCACTTTCTTCTTTAGCACTGGTTTTCCAGCCCACTTCTTCAATTTTACTTTGGCGGAAGATAAAACTTTCTTTTCTTACCTTAGCTTCAATTGTCTGTTGATTAGAAACATGAGCATCAGCAAACAAGCCTAAAAATCTCAACGTGATCATTTGATAAATCTTTTGCTCATCATTGTCCATCTTTTCAGCTCGCGGAGCCTGTTCAGTCGGAATCAACGCATGGTGATCTGTAACTTTGCTGTCTTGGAAGACCTTTGTCACTTTAACTTGAGCGCCAGTTCTAAGATATTTTTTTGCCTCCTCAGGGTAATAACTTGCCACAGCTTGAAGTCGTTCTTTCATCGTCACCTTCATATCAGTCGTCAAGTATTTAGAATCCGTCCGGGGATAGGTCACTACCTTATGAATTTCATATAAACTTTGAACAAGGGACAGTGTTTTCTTTGCAGAAAATCCATAACGTTGATTAGCATCTCGCTGAATTTCAGTTAAATCATAGGGCAATGGCGCTGGTTCAGTCTTAGTCTTATTTTTGACACTCACTACTTTTGCGCTTTGACCTTTTAAAGAAGCTAAAAGCTCATCAGCTTGCTCCCGCTCTTTCAGTTGACGGGGATTCTTTAACTGCAAACGTCCCTTAGCACCTTGATAAATCAAATCAATGGTAAAGAAATTCTCTGGACGAAAAGTCTCAATTTTCTCTTCTTGACTGCGTACTAATGCTAAAGTAGGCGTTTGAACCCGACCAGCAGACAAGCTATCTTCATATTTAACTGTTAAAGCACGGGTGACATTCAATCCTACAAGCCAGTCAGCTTCGGCTCTGGCTAAAGCAGAATGATATAAATTGTCATATTTTTGACTCGGCTCTAGCTTTTTAAATCCATCTTTGATTGCCTTAGTCGTTTGAGATGAAATCCACAATCTCTTAACAGGTTTGTTAAAACGAACGTATTCTAATATCCACCGCGCGACCAACTCACCTTCACGTCCAGCATCTGTTGCTATAACCGCTTCTTTAACATCTTTACGTTTTGCTAATTGACTGATAGCTTTTAACTGATGACCTGTTTTTGGCAGAGGTTTTATCCCCACCTGTTTAGGGATCATCGGTAAGGTATCCATCGACCAAGCTGACCATTCTTTGTTGTAATCCTCAGGCATCTTCAAGCCTAATAAATGTCCCAACGCCCACGTCACAATAACGTTTGGCCCTTCAATGTAACATTTGCTCTTTTGGGTTGCCCCAAGTACTTTAGCAAGATCTCTTGCAACACTTGGTTTTTCCGCGATAATTAGTTGTTTCATCAATATCCTTTCCATCCTCTGATAATTTTATGCAATTTTTCAGAAGCATTAACCCTTTATATTGTTGGAGATCCTCATCACAGTCATCGCAATAAGCAAATTCTCCGTCATTCCAGAAAGCCGTCAAAAAATCTGACTTCTCTCTCATCATACTATATTCTTGCTTTAATTGGGAAAATTTTTCTTGATAGGCATCTTTAGCAGCTGTTAACGTATCAAATACTTCCTCTTCAACAATGCCCTCTTCCCAATCATCAAAAAACCACCAAGGCTCATTTTCACTATACGTTGTAATTACTTGATACATTTAGTTTCATCCTATTCTCATTTTATTCACTGTTAATAGTCTAGTCTCTTTTGGTCATTTCTGCAAACTTTTGAATTGAAAAAAGCCTCACGTATTAAGAATAGCATGACTTAACTGACAACATTAATGTATTTTAGTGTTAAAGCATTGAAAAATAATCGTCATTGTCAAACCTGCCATAACCAACTTCTACTTAGATGCCATCTAAAACTGCCCCTTCCTTGAGAGAAAAATAAGACGTATCTTGTAAAAATCTCATAAATTGCATTAACGACTTCATCACTGTTTGAAGCGGAATCAGCATAGTTGCTACAAATCGCATAAAAATAATCCTACTAACTTTGGTATCAATTTTAATCAATAATCCATGCTATCACTAAAGACAACTCCACACTCAGCAATATAACGATGTACTAAAATCTTGCATATTCATCGTTTTCGGAAGATCTAAGGCATTTTCGTATGATTTTTTTCGATCCTTAAAAGAGGGTGAGACTTTTGTCTCACCCTCCACTTATTTCGCGAATATTATCTGATAAATGCGCTCCAAAAGTCAGCTCACTCCACCACGTTTCGTTATCTTAAACGCTACGCATATAAACTTACAAGCCGTTATTCTTAATAGTTTACTGCTTAGAAATGAGCGCTATCGAAGAGTGTAAAAGTATCGAAATTTACATAGCGCTAGGATCAATTTATTAAGATCAAAAGTTTATCCACAATTTCGTAAAAAAATTAACAAAATTTGCTACTTTTTTCTCATCTATTTACTTTTATTCACTAACTGGTTTAATCTTGCCATCCCATTTCTTCGTAATCCAATCTTGGGTTTCTTTAGAGCGCAAAGCTTTAAACAAGGCCTCAATAGCTGGATCATTCTCATTATCCTTACGAACAGCTAGGATATTTCCATAAGGTGAGTTATCTTTTTCAACAATCACACCATCTTTTTCAGGTGACAATCCAATACCACCAGCAAAGTTAGCGTTAATCGCAACTAAATCGGCTTCATCGTTCTCATATGTAGCTGCTAACAACTCCGGATTAACATCGTGATTAAACTTCAGTTTCTTAGGATTTTTGTCAATGTCATCAAAGGTCGCAGTCGTTAAGTCTGTTCCTTTTTTAACTGTTACTAATCCCTCATCCTGTAGCATTGTAATAATTCTTCCCCAGTCTGATTCAGAATTACTTGTAATGATTGTCGCGCCTTCTTCTAAGTCTTTGATATCTTTAATTCGTTGTGAATACAAAGCCATCAATTCAATATGAATCGCGCCTTTATTAACAAAATCATCATAGCCACTCTCTTTAACCGTTAAATCAAAGAATGGAATATGCTGAAAATAGTTGGCATCAATTTCCTTTTCCTCTAAAGCTTTATTTGGCAATACGTAATCATTAAAAGTTTCAATTTCTAACTCTATGCCTTCTTTTTCTAATTGCGGCTTAACAAACTCTAAAATTTCAGCATGAGGCGTCGGTGATGCCCCAACCTTAAGCGTTGTTTTTCTTTCAGCAGAACTACTGCTTGCCGTCGTTTCTTTTTTGTTGCCACAGCCGACTAAAGCTAAGGCTAGTGCTGATACTGCTAAAATCCCGAATACTTTCTTTTTCATCATAGTTCCCTCCATTTTCTTTTAAGCTCTTATCTAATTATCTATATAACTAACGCTTATCCATTCGTTTAACAGCAAAGTCACCAATGCCCTGAATAATAAACACAATTACCAATATCCCAATCGTCGCAAAAAGTGTGACCGTTGGTTTGTTGCCTGTAAATCCCTCACGGTAGGCCAAGTCTCCTAAACCACCGGCACTGATCGCACCTGCCATAGCCGTAAAGCCTATCATCGTAATCGTTGTTACCGTCGCACCAGAAATCAAAGCTGGCAAACTTTCGGGAATCAACACTTTAAAAATAACTTGCAAACGATTAGCCCCCATCGCGTCCGAGGCTTCTAAAACACCACTGTCTACTTCTCTAAATGCCATTTCAACTAAGCGACCAAAAAATGGTGAGGCTGATATAACGAGTGGAATAATCGCTGCTTTTGGTCCTAAAAAGGACCCCATTAAACTTTTAGTAATGGGAATTAATAAAATAATCAAAATAATAAATGGCACTGAGCGACAAATATTGCTGATTACTGAAATCACATTGTATAGAATCTTGGATAGTGGGTTTTCTTTATTTTTGCCTAAATAATAAAGTAATAAGCCAAGCAACAGTCCCACGACAATCACAAATACCATGGATACACCCGTCATATAAAGAGTTTCTTTCGTTGCTTTAATGTATTTTTCTGAATCTAATTGACTAAAGTCAAAATACTGTTCTCTTAATGTTTTATTCACGCTTGTCCAGCCTCCACTCCAACGCCTTCCTCTTTAAAGAACTGGATTGCCTTATCGATCTCTTCCGCAGTTCCTGTCAGCTCAATAATCAACGTCCCAAACGAGCTTTGCTGAGTCTGTTGAATCTGCCCTTGAATCACATTAACATCAATCTGACAGTGACGAATAACTTTCGATATAATTGGACTACGTGCTTTATTTCCCTCAAATGTTAGCTGAACAATTTGTCCAGTGAAGGTTTCGGCCAAATAACTCAAGGCATCTGGGTTATTTCCCGTTTCCGGCACTGTTTCTTGCTGAACAAATCGTTTAGTGACCTCTTGTTTTGGGTTACTAAAAACCTCTAAAACATCTCCCTGTTCAACAATTTTTCCCGTTTCCATAACAGCTACTTTATGACAAATTTTGCGAATAACATGCATCTCATGTGTAATTAACACAATAGTCAATCCTAATTGTTGGTTAATCGATGCAAGTAGTTCTAAGACCTCATCAGTCGTTTGAGGATCGAGAGCGCTCGTCCCTTCATCGCACAGTAATATTTTGGGATCATTGGCAAGAGCTCGAGCAATCCCTACTCGTTGTTTCTGCCCACCAGACAATTGACTAGGATAGGCCTCTTCCCGACCTTCTAGCCCAACTAATTTAATCAACTCGCGAGCTTTATTTTCACGATTAGCTTTCGATAAGCCACTTAACTCCAAAGGCAGGGTAATATTATCCATCACCGTCCGTGACCAAAGTAAATTGAAGTGCTGAAAAATCATCCCTATCTCCTTACGAAATTCTCGTAACTCTTTGCCTTTTAGCAATGCCACGTCGTGTTGATTGATTAAAACTTGACCTGAGGACGGTGCTTCTAGTCCATTTAGTAAGCGAACCAACGTACTCTTACCTGCCCCTGAGTAACCGACTATGCCAAAAATCTGTCCCTCTTCAACAGCAAAGTTTACATCTGAAACAGCTGTCACTGTTCCTTTCTTTCCTTTAAACTCTTTTGTTACCTGCTTCAAATTAATGAGCGCCATTAGATTTCACTCTTCTTTCTATTTGTCTCAATCACAAGGTTACAAAACAAAAAAACGTCCCCCTTGTTGTCTAACAAGGACGAACGTTTACCGTTTCGTGTTACCACCTATTTTTATTATTATCTCACGATAATAACCTCAATCAGTACGAGGCCTAATATCACCTGATACTGCTACACGTTAACGAGTGTCGACGGAATAAACTTACTAAAAGCTCATCTATTCAGCTCAAAGACCATCTTCCTTCTCAGTTCTGTTACCCTTTTTCACCAATCAGGGCTCTCTTTTAAACATGCTTGAGAAGTACTCTTCTTTTCAAAGCTTTTCTTTTTATTGTGTCTCATTTTAACAAGTTGCTTGAGTTTTGTCAAACTAAATCATTAAATTCTTTTTCATCACTCTCAGTCAATACGATAAGCCACGCATAATTTTCATTTTTCACATCTAAAACTGTACCATCATTTAAAGCTTCTTGATTAATTGATATGACAGTCCCAGAGACTGGGCTAACCAATTCTGTTACAGCTTTCTCAGCCTCTATTTCAGCAAAAGAATCTCCTGCTTTAAGCTTATCGCCAACTTTTGGCAGGCTTACAAATGACACACTGCCAAAATCATCCTGGCCTTCATTGGTTAAACCGATTGATAAACTATGACCTTCTTTTTTTACCCATAATTGCTTATTCACTATTTTTTTCATCACGGTAAAACTCCTATTTTAGGCTTATTTTAATAAATCAGCGTAATCTTGTTCTTTAAATCCTAAAAGAACTTGGTGACCCGCCTTCTCCATAATTGGTCGTTTGATTAGCATCCCATCTTTAGTTAGGCGTCCAGCAGCTTCCTCATTAGAAAAACCATTAACAATCTCTTTTAGACCTTGCTCACGGTAACGAATACCACTCGTATTGAAGAAACGGCGAACAGGTAAGTCACTAGCTTCCATCCAAGCAACGAGCTGCTCCTTAGCTGGTGGCGTCTCAATCATATCAATTGTATTGTAGTTAATCTTATTTTCATCCAACCAAGCTTTCGCTTTTTTACACGTTGAACACTTAGGATACCAATAAAAATTTACCATCTAATCCCTCTTTCCATAATTATCTATAAATAGTATAACATAAATCGGAGGTAAAGCTAAAAATAACCTAATCGTGGTTTCGAGCCACGATTAGGTTACGTTTATCTAAATTTTTGATAGTCATCTTGCTGGAAACGCATCGACATCACGAGGCCGACTCCCATCAAATTACCTAATAATGAGGAGCCCCCTTGACTAATGAAAGGCAAAGGAATCCCTGTTAGGGGTAATAGACCGATGTTAGCTCCGATATTCTCGAAAACGTGGAACAAGATCATCATAATAATTCCTGTCGCAATATACGCATAAAATTCATTATTTGTATCAAAACAGACACGAATCATACGATATATTAAGATAAAATACATAATAATCATGAGAGTTCCACCAATAAACCCAAAATTTTCACCAATCACGGTAAAAATCATATCTGACTCTCTGACAGGAACATAGACCTCAGAATTATTGAAGCCCTTGCCGAACAGCCCGCCAGAACCGATTGCCACCAAAGCTTGGGCTTGTTGATAAGAATTTCCTGATGCATCATGGAATGGGTCTAGCCATGAATCAATCCGTTGCAACTGATACTGTTTAACCCCTAGTGAAAATAAAAATTCTCGGCCCGGCTCTTGGGTCACGAGATAAAGAATCCCCGCAGCCAATAAACCAAAAAGCACAATGGTTGGTAGAACAATCTTCCAAGTGATTCCTGACATTAAAAAGACGCCACCTAAGATTGCCACATAAACAAGCATTGTTCCTAAATCCTGTTGAAATTGCAATAGTATAACAATCGGAATAGTAAATACAATCAACTTACCTATCAATAAAAAATCATTTTTCATCGTATGGAGATGCTTCAAATTATGCTGAGTCACTACGTAAGCTAGCATCAAAATATAAGCAATCTTCATCAATTCAGACGGCTGAAAGGTAAAACCGCCAAAGTTAAACCAGTTTTTAGAACCTGTTAAAGCATATAGATTCTCATCATGAAACCAAATTAAAGCGGTCATCAGACCTAATCCCAGTAAATAAAATATTGGCGTCATTTTCCACAACAACTTGGAGGAAAATTGCATCAAAATAACAACAGAGAAGGCCCCTATCAAAATCCATAATACCTGCTTCAGCATAGGCGTCATAATATCTGTTGTTAATTGATCATTGCTGAGCGCTACATAAAGAGCCGCTAATCCCATTAATGACAGGACAAAAACAGGTAAAATAATCCCATAGTCAATTCGATTATCTAAACTATATTTGTATCTCGCTTTTTCCATTTTCCATCTCTTTCCTATTTCATTCACATTTTATTATAACGGAAGTTTTATCCTTCTTCTTCTCAATTGATAAATTTAAGAAAAGTTTAGAAATCAATTTTCTTTAAAAATTCAACTAGCGAGGTAAATGTTTGTTGTGATTGAGGCAAAGTCATATCAAATTGATATTCATGAATTAGTTCGCCGTCACTTAAGGGATAAAAAGCTGTTGTTACGTTTGTTCCTTGTTTCTCAAGCTTTGTAGCAAACAATTTGGCCTGTTTCTCAAAAGACATTTTGTTACCGTCTGTTATAAATGTTGGCGGAAATCCACCGCTAACTTTTTCTAATAAATCGGCTTCTCTAGCTATTTTTGATTTAGCCCAATTAACATCACTAGTATATGCCCATCCAATATTACGAAGGAAATAATCAGCTACGAATAATTGGGACATATTCGTCAATTCATTCAATGAAAACGGCGAACAAAATAGAACCACTCCCTTGATCGATTCTTTTGGTACTTCTTGCAGAAAATTTAATTCTCGGCTGTAATCATCATTGACTTGAATGTTGATAAACTGAGCAGCAATTTGACCGCCTGCTGAATCACCGGCAATAATGAGTCTACTTAAATCTAAGGAATAGTCAGAGGCAACCTTCTTCAATTCTCTGTAAAGATCATTCATCTGGACTAAAGGTCCTGGATAACGCGTTTCTGGTGCTAAGCTGTACTCCATATTAACAACGGCATATCCCTCTGCCGCAAGCATGTTGGCATAAATCCCAACATCCTCCTTCTGACCTCCGACATAAGCTCCTCCATGGACCCATAAAATAACAGGAAAATTAGCTCCTTCTTTAGGTCTAACTAAATCATACTTATTTTGCGGGATTAAGGAGTCATAGCTCAGATTCGTTTCAATCACAGTTTTGTTCACCATTTCTTCGTAGCCCTTCGGCTCTTTTGCAGATCCACCACCAGCAAAAATACTATGAACTAAATCTGTTGTAGGATATGGCGTAAATAGCAGTATCGCTAACGCAAAAAAAAGACAAACACCTAAAACGATTCCAGTATCTTTCAACATTTCTTTCATTTTCTTAAATCCTCGTTCAACTATTTTTAGGCTAGCAAATAGCCTGATTAATCATAAAAAAACTCACCTCTAACATTATTTCACGAAAAAAATTAAAGAGGTAACTTTTTAAAATTATAGCATAATTTTCCTTTCAATTCTCGCTTAAACCTAAAATATCTCCAAATTAAGCAGAAATTAGAGCTTTAAGTAAGAAGTGTCTGAAAACTACGATTACATCTAGATTTCCGATAATTATTACTCGCACTTAAAATAGGTAAAATTAAGGCAACTAGTTATCAAAGCCAACTGAAAAAATACTCAATAGCTTTCTTCCCTTTTAAGACGGAACTTGTTATAATTTAGCTAAAAGAGGAGGTTAACAAAATGATTAACACGTCTAATCGATTTAATCCCTGTCAAGCCTGTGGCAATGACGATATCTCCGATGTCGCAAACTTCTGTATTAAGTGTGGCACAACCTTGTATAACACATGTACTAGCGAAGATTGCGGACACACTAACCCAGCTGCTGCTTATTTTTGTGAAACTTGTGGCTCATATACCAATAAACTCGTCATCGAGAGCGCACTATCAGATAAATCTCCTGATGAATTAGCCTTAGAATTAAAAGCGATTTAATCCGTTTTAACTAGTAAACTGATGAGCATAAATACTTTTGATCTCTTCTTAAACATCCAAATTTGCCTAAACAGTAAATAAGACATGTAATTTCATATTTATCTAACAAATATTGCTTTTACCAATTTTAAAATTCACAAATGGAATTTTAGTTAAATTTATGGTATAATTGTTAATGGTAACATGTCGTGTTTTTCTTTGAAGATAGAAAGGAAGTGGCTTTTCTAATGTTTAGACCTACACAAAATATTGCCTCTGAAGTTGGCAAAAACTTTTTACCAGATACTAAAGTATCTTTTTATTTTCGCGGAGATTTAGTTAATGGCACTATTGTCAAACAAATGACTAATTCAGCAATTGTCGCGATTAAGGAAACCAGTGAGAACAAAGAAATTATGTTTCATACAAACGGCAATATAGTTGTCAGCTATGATGATCTAGCCATAAAAAATTAGATAAAAACTCTTGCTCTTTTCATAAAATGAAAAGGCAAGAGTTTTTCTGTTTATTTTAATCATGAAATTAACTTAAGGCCTACAGCAGCACCTAAAATCATTACTATACAAATAATTCGCTTAATATCCTTTGACTCACCGTAAATTAGCATCCCAAGTACCGCACCACCAGACGCGCCAATCCCCGTCCAGACAGCGTAAGCTGTTCCCATTGCGAGTTGATCCATCGCAATAGACAACAAGACGAAACTAAGTCCAAAAGCCGCGATCAGCATCAGAAGCGAGGTCACATTTTTTTCTAAATTAAACTTATTAATAAGTGAGACCCCAACCATCTCAAACAGCCCTGCTGCAATCAAAACAATCCATGTCATTATTTCGTCACCTCCTGTCTCTTATCTTCTGGTGTCACTAATTTCAAACCAACTACTCCAGCTAGTAAGATAACGATTAACACAATTTTTGCCACACTCAGAGGTTGCCCAAATAATAGACCATCAAGTAGAACTGTTCCTGTCGTTCCTATGCCAACAAATACGGCATAAACTGTTCCAACTGGTAATTCTTGACTGGCCGATATCATTAAATAGAAACTTAAGAAAATTGCTACTAGCGTGACTCCCCATTCAAGAATGGAGGTTGAATGCTTTAAGCCAACTACCCACCCGACTTCAAACCCTCCTGCAATAATGACCTTAATCCAATTTTTATCCATCTTATTCCTACTCCTCACTCATTTAATTACTCGCTTTTCATCCCATTAATTCAAACAAAATAAGCCTGAAAGATTACTGAATTAACAGTATCTCCCAGGCTTTTATCCTTCCGTGACGTAACAAATCTATTACGAGTTTTCTCTCGGACCAGACCACTTTGTGCGGAACCCTAGAAAACATTTTTATGAAAATTTAAGTTATCATTCTATTATACTCAATCGAGCCTAAGAAGCAAGCCCTAAGGTGTTTTCACTATTAAAAAATAGAAAAAGAGCCAAACTACATGGCTCCTTTTTCGTAAGTGTTACTATTTTGTTCCAAACAACCGGTCACCAGCATCGCCTAAGCCTGGTACAATATAGCCATCATCATTCAAATGATCGTCTAAGCCCGCTGTGTATATGTCAACATCTGGATGAGCTTCTTGAAGAGCCTTAACGCCTTCTGGTGCAGCAACTAAACACACAAACTTAATATTATTACCACCACGTTTTTTAAGAGCGTCAACTGCCAAAATGGCTGAACCACCTGTTGCTAACATTGGATCGACAACAAATAATTGGCGAGTGTCAATATCAGACGGTAATTTAACAAAATACTCAACGGGTTCCCATGTGTCATGGTCACGATACATCCCAATATGACCAACTTTAGCAGCGGGAATTAACTCAAGCATTCCATCTACCATGCCGATTCCTGCACGTAAAATAGGTATAATCGCCACTTTTTTACCAGTCAATGTTTTTTGAGTTGATTTGCCCATCGGCGTTTCAATTTCAATATCCTCCAATGGCATATCACGTGACACTTCAAATGCCATTAGCATCGCTATTTCATTGACTACCTCACGAAATACCTTGGTCCCACAATTTTTATCACGGATGATGGTTAATTTGTGTTGAATTAACGGATGATCAATAACTTGAAATTTTCCCATAGCGATTCTCCTTTTTTTGAAGGTTTGATATCCCTCTTAGTTTTTGTCCTATCCTATTGTAAAGCAAAAATGAGTGATTGACTAGTCAATCACTCAAACTTTTAACGATAAAGTGGAAATTTCTCTGTAATTGCTTTTATTTCCTTAGAAACTCTGATTAACGCCTCTTCATCTTCATGATTTGTCAAGGCTGTATCAATTAATTCAGCTACTCGACGAACGTTAGCTTCACGTAACCCGCGAGTCGTAACAGCTGGCGTTCCAATACGAATACCGCTTGTTTTAAATGGACTCAGCACTTCAAAAGGAATCGTATTTTTATTTACAGTAATATGAACCTTATCAAGAATTTCTTCCGCTTCTTTTCCATTTAAGCCATAGCCAGTCACATCAATCAATAGCAAATGGTTATCTGTTGCGCCACTAATAACTCGAGCTTTAGGCGCCTGATTAAAGGTTTTAACCATTGCCTGAGCATTGGCAATCACTTGCTCTTGATAATCTTTGAAATCTTCGTCTAACGCTTCTTTAAACGCAACTGCCTTACCAGCAATCACATGCTCTAACGGACCTCCTTGAATACCAGGGAAAATCGCACTATTGATTTTTTTAGCTAGCTCTTCGCTATTCGTCAAAATTAAACCACCACGAGGACCACGTAACGTTTTATGTGTCGTTGTCGTCACAATGTCCGCATAAGGCATTGGGTTTTGATGCAAGCCAGTAGCAACTAAACCAGCAATATGTGCCATATCAACTAATAATTTTGCCCCAACTTCATCAGCAATTTCTCTAAAGCGTGCAAAATCAATATGACGGCCATAAGCGCTTGCCCCAGCAACAATCAATTTAGGCTTAACTTCACGAGCACGAATCCGAACTACTTCATAATCGATAACTTCTGTCACTGGATCAACCCCATAAGGGTGAAAATCATAAGTTTTACCACTAAAGTTAACGGGTGACCCATGGGTTAAATGTCCACCGTGAGTCAAGTCCATTCCTAAAACGGTATCTCCTGGTTCAATCAGCGTCATGTAAGCAGCTGTATTAGCCTGAGAGCCAGAATGAGGCTGTACATTGGCAAACTTCGCATCAAATAATTGCTTTGCTCGATCAATCGCTAGATTTTCAACTATATCAACAAATTCACACCCACCATAATAACGACGGCCTGGATAGCCCTCAGCATATTTATTAGTTAAAATACTTCCTTGTGCCGCCATAACAGCCTCTGACACAAAATTTTCTGACGCAATTAACTCGATATTTCGTTCCTGACGATTTTTTTCTTTCGCAACAGCATCCCACAGCTCTTGATCTTGATCTTTAAATCCCATTTTTACAACACCTCATTTTCTTTTCTACATTGTAACATAATCGCTATCTACGAATCAATTTGGTCAACCCTATTTTTCGTGAAATAAACAAATAATTGTGTTTTTTTTATAAAAAAAGACAATAAACAACTTTTTAACTAACATTTACATAAAAATAACAAAAAACCATTCGGTTTATCTATGATAATTAAAAGTATTCTTGGTTAGCAGCCTTCTTTAAGCGATTCATGTAAGCTAAACCGGCGCCTGTTTCAGGATAGGTCTGAGCAAAAATAACATCTATCACACTCTCCTGCTCATCTAGGGCCCGTAACCCAGCAAATAATCGCTGACTCGCAACAATGACATCTTCCTCTTGGCTCAGTTCGAATGTAGCATCGGCTGACTCTCCTAAGGAGGTCAAAATTTCTTTACTTGCTAAAATCCCCACTCGCCAATCATTTTTACGAGCCCAACTAAGAGCCTCTTGCCAGTTATTCTTTTGCCAGTCTATCAACAATACTCGCGCATTTGGTGAATAGTGTTGATATTTCATTCCTGGGGACTTTGGCGCTTCCTTTTCAGTAATCAAATGCTGATCAATCTCGACCTCTCCTACTACTTCAGAAAGCATCTCTTGAGTGACAACTCCCGGTCTTAAAATAACAGGTACCTCACCCGTCATATCTACCACTGTCGACTCTAGCCCAATCTTAGTCGGCCCATCATCCAAAATTCCCGCAATTTTGCCTGTTAAATCATGGTACACATGTTGAGCACTTGTCGGACTTGGTTTACCTGATGTGTTCGCGCTCGGGCCAACAAGAGGCACACCAGCTTCCGCTATTAATTTCAATGTCAGCGCGTTATTTGGCATACGAAAAGCCGCTGTGGATAACCCACCAGTTGCAACCGCTGGTAAACAGCCTTTTTTTATCTCGAAAATAAGAGTCAAAGGTCCTGGCCAAAATTTTTCCATCAACAATGTTGCTTTTTCAGATAGGTTATCCACAAAGGTCAAGACATCTGCTTCTCCCTTAACATGAATAATTAATGGGTTATCACTCGGCCTGCCTTTCGCTTGATAAACCTTCTGAATCGCTTGAGCATTAGTCGCATCCGCTCCCAACCCGTAGACTGTTTCAGTCGGAAAAGCAATCAGCTCCCCCTGACGAATAAGACGAGCTGCTTCGGGTAATGTTTCCCCATCATAATAACTTGTTTCCACAGGTTATCCACATCTCCTTTTTCAGATTATCCCAACTTAACAATTGTTTCATACGGTTATTAACACCTTGGGGATAACTCATTTGTCAAGTATTGATAACTCTGTTAATAACTCTAAAAACTGCTTTCATTCTTGCTATAATCATGTTTTTTAATTAGAATAATCAGTCATATTAATTTTTTATCCACAAACCTCAATCATTCGGTCCTGACCATTAATATCCTGATATACAATGACTTTTTTTAGTGGAAAAGCTTGCTGAAAAATTTGTTGAACTGCTTGACCTTGGCGATAGCCTATCTCCAAGTAAATTCTTCCTGTTGGTTTAATAACAGCCTGTGCCTCTTTAGCTAGAAGCTCATATAAAGCTAGCCCCTTATTTTCAGCAAACAACGCCAGTTTGGGCTCATAGGTTCTGACACTGACATCCATCTCCGACCATTCATCTTGCCCAATATAAGGCGGATTGGACACAATTACATCAAAAGTCTCTCCACTAACTGATGCTAATAGATCACTCTTCAACAAACGGACCTCTTGCTCAAGTGTCTTCGCATTCTCCTTCGCGACTGCTAAGGCTTGCCCAGAAATATCAACAGCCGTCACCTCCCAGTTAGGACGCATACGCTTCAAACTCAGCGCAATCGCTCCTGTACCGGTTCCCACATCGATCACTTTAAGTGAGTTTTGCTGATTCTTTTCCAAACAAAGTTGGACAAGCTCCTCTGTTTCAGGGCGAGGAATCAAGGTATCCTGAGTAACCTTAAAGCGTTGACCGTAAAACTCGCAAGAACCCACAATATATTGGGGCGGAATATCTTCGATAATTAAGGCTAGATCTGCTTCTAATTGAGTGATTTCCACCTCAGGCATGAGCTGACGATAGTGGCTGACTAAATCAGTCTTGGTCCAGCGTTTGCGCTCCAAAATCAAGTATTCAGCAATATATGGCTCTTTTTGATGCTCCACTAAAAAAGAAGAAGCCCAGTTAAGGACTTCAAAATAACGCTTATCAGATTTAGCCATTTTGCATTTCTTCCAATTTAGCTGTTTGATCGTAGATGATTAAAGCATCCACAATTTCATCTAGTTCCCCAGATAAAATTCGGTCTAATTTTTGAATTGTCAAACCAATACGGTGATCAGTTACCCGGTTTTGCGGAAAGTTATATGTCCGAATCCGTTCAGAACGATCGCCAGTCCCAACTGCGGACTTTCTACTAGCATCATACTCACTTTGTGACTCTTGACGTATTTGATCAAATACTCGTGCGCGCAAAATTTGCATCGCCTTTTCACGGTTTTGTAATTGAGAACGTTGATCCTGCATGGCAACAACAATCCCCGTTGGCAAGTGAGTCAAACGAACAGCCGATGCCGTTTTATTGACGTGCTGTCCACCTGCACCACTCGCATGGTAGATATCCACGCGAATATCTTTATCTTCTAGCTCCAACTCAACTTCTTCGGCTTCTGGCAAAACAACCACTGTAGCTGTTGAGGTATGAACCCGCCCTTGAGATTCAGTTGTCGGAACTCGTTGGACACGGTGAGCACCACTTTCATATTTCAATTTAGAGAAGACATTTTCACCTGTAATCATGGCAATCACTTCTTTATAGCCACCAATACCCGTAATATTGGCCTCTAAGACCTCAAATTTCCACCCTTGTGACGAGGCATAACTTTGATACATTTCAAATAAATCCCCTGCAAACAGTGCGGCTTCATCTCCACCTGCTGCGCCACGAATTTCCATAATGATGTTTTTATCATCATTAGGGTCCTTGGGAATCAATAACACCTTAATGGTTTCTTCCAATTCATCTTTTTCTTTTTTCAAATCAGATAATTCTTCTTTTGCCATCTCTTGCATATCGGCATCTAATTTTTCTCCAAGTAGCTCTTCTGTCTCCGCAATCCCTGCGACAACTTCTTTGTAACGGCGATAAACCGTAACTGTTTCACGCGTACTTGCTTCTTCTTTTGAGAGTTCCATAAAACGTTTCGTATCAGACACAACCGTCGGGTCACTTAATAATTCTCCTAGCTCCTCGTAACGGTCTTCAATTGATTGTAGTTGATCGTACATAGTTGTTCTCCTTTTTCTAATGAGTCTGGCCGGCTTCTTATTGCTGTGACAATCAGCGGCTCTTCTTTAATTAATTATCTAAAGGTGGATTTAAAGCTTCGCTACAAAGCCGGGTCCACGTAATGTTTGCGGCAAACAGGAAAATAAGACTCATTGCCGCCTATTTGAATCTGATCCCCAGTATAAACTGGTTTACCATCCAGCAAACGCAAATTCATAATTGCTTTACGATGACAGAACCAACAAATTGTTTTCAATTCTTCCAATTTATCAGCATACAATAACAAGTATTTTGAGCCTTCAAATAGTTCATTTCGAAAATCATTTTTTAAGCCGAAAGCCATCACTGGTATATCCAATTCATCAACAATTCTAGCAAATTGAACCACATGATGCTTTTCCAAAAACTGAGATTCATCAATCAGCACACAATAAGGAATAAAATCGAGTTGCTTAATAAATTGATAGACATCCGTCTCACTAAAGATAGGCGTCGCTTCTCGCGATAAGCCTATTCGACTTGATACTTTGCCAATCCCATCACGAGTATCAACTCCGCTCGTCATTAAGACCACTCGTTTATTTTGCTCTTCATAATTGTGAGCGACTTTCAAAATCTCTATCGTCTTGCCACTATTCATCGCACCGTATTTAAAAAATAACTGAGCCATTTCGTAAACCTACACTTTCATTTTCTCCCTATGTAAGTATACTTTAAAACAAGAAAAAAATCATCCTATTCAGTAATAAAATGGCGATTTATTCTTGTTTTTTCTCTCGTACAGAGAAGGTCTCAACTAATTTCGAAGTCGCTTACTAAGATATAAGACTAGCTCATCATCATTAAAACACGGGGCGTGGCAGCCTAGCAGTTGATCTTGATACCAGACACCACTACCATCTGGCTCATAACCTGACCGACTATATAATTTTTGAGCGGCCCCATAGCCACTATGAAGTCCAACACCAAGTGTTGCTATTTCACTAATTCCAATCACCCATTTTTCTGCCTCAGCCAATAACGCTCGTCCATACCCTTGGCCTTGGTAGTTTTCCAAGACATTAAAATCTTTAATTTCTGGATATTTTGTCGCAAAAGGTCCTGCAGTCGCCAATGGAATAACTGTGACATAGCCAATAAGTCCCCTCTCATCATACGCAACAAATACCACACGTTTGTTAGTTGTCTGCTCAGTATAATACGTTTGAAATAACTCCTCTGATTTCTCCCAGCCCTGCTCGGCAAATAGACGAGGAAATTCTTGGCTATCACTCTTTAGCATCTTTCTAATCATTCTGGACACCTACTTTTCACGTCTCTATTTTCTTTATATCAGGTCTTTACTAAAAGCGCTATTTCACGGTAAATCCAACCAAACCTTGATAGTTTTCAGCAATTAAATGAGCCAAAATCTGAACATGATTATTAACCGGGTCCTTCGCTCCATAGACTAATGTGATTGTTTCTAATTGACTCCTCTTTGCTAACTCTTCTAATAAAGTCTGGGCCTCTGGTCGCTCTCCCAATTGAGCTAAATAAAGCTTCTTAAACTCTCCTAATTTAGAAGCCTCATGATTGAACCATTTTCGTAACTCTGTTGTTGGAGTTAGTTCCTTCGCCCAATAATCAATTTTAGCCTGCTCCTTTTTGACTCCACGAGGCCATAGACGATCAACTAATACTCGGTAACCATCCGTTTCTAACGTCTCACTGTAGGCACGTTTCAAATAAATCATCTGAATCTCTTCCTCCTTTTATGCAGTAGATAGATAATCGTGTCAAATTAGCTAAATGTAAAAGAGGCTGGAACAAAAGTAACTTCTGCCCCAACCTAGTTAACTCATTTAATTTGGTCCTTCGCCTTTAAACCAACCAGTCTTAGCGTTGATTGTTACCAAGTAAATCGGTAATTCAGAGTCAGAACGATTTTTTAACAATGATGATTGTGTCGATGTCGCGTATAGATCATAATAAGCTTCACCATTTATAATGATACGTTGGCGCAATTCATAGCCGCCTTCAACGATATAACCACGTCTAATACATTCGTTAAGAACTTTGGCTTGAACACCTTCAGCCCATGACCAGTCGCCATATGTTGTACCACTACTTTCATTTGGTAGCGCAATACCACCGCGATTACCAGTTCCTTGACCAGAAGTATCTGCCGGTGCTTGAGGCTGAGTAGCCTGAGCATCTAATTGTGCTTGTGCTTGTGCAACGGCCGCTTTCTGCTCATCTTCTTTACGCTGTGCCTCTGCTTTTTCTGCTGCAACAATTACTGCGTCAACCTTAGCCAATTTAGCGTCATAATCTTTTTGCAGATTTGTATCTTTCAAGTTCTTAACCGCTTCTTTTGCTTCATCATATTGTCCGCGAGTTGCCTCTTTTTTAGCGTCATCTCCATAGACCTTCGCCAGAAGATCCTTCGCTTTCTTATTAGCTGCAACTTGATCGCTTGCTACCTTCAAGCCTTTATTTATTAATTCTTCAAATTTATCAGCTGGTTTTTCAATCGCTTTTGGCACAGTTGCCTCTGCTTGTTTTAGCACACTCTTCTCAGCCAACTTGTCGCCTTTAATAGCAGGTTCCTTAAACAGATTGTTAACTGATGCTAATAGCTCACCTCGTTTAGTTAAATCTGTCATAACCGGTTCAAGATCACTCACATATTTTTTTTCTTTAAAATCAGCCAGCTTCTCTTCAAGTTCTTTTAGTGTATCTTGGCTAAACTCTTCACTCAAAAAGATTTTTTCTTCATTTAAATACAATTTATCCAGATCATTTTCAAGCAATGCTGCCGCTTTTTTATCAGCTGCAACTTGATCCGCTTCTTTTTTAGCCTGATACTTGGTGTAACCAAACACACTTCCACCAATAACTAAAAGAATCACTACAACTAAACCAATCAACTTGTTGTAATTTTTTTTCGGTGGTGTCGGCTCACTCGTGTTTCTTTGTGGCTCTGGTTCTTTCTTCTCTGGTACTGCACTATCATTAGAAGCGGGGTCTGCCGATCTCGCATAAGGGTCTTCTGGAATTACTTCCTTCGTTGCAAACCGTTCAATTGTCGGTTCTGCCTCTGGCTCAGCAACAGGTTCAACAACCGGCTCCTCAACCATTTCTACAGGAGTAGGTACTTCTGCTTCAATAATAGGTGACTCTTCCCCAACACTCTCCGGCTCAACAGCCTGTGGCAACTCTCTTTCTAGTTGCTCCGCTAACTCTTGCTGAATTTCCTCTAAAGGTTCAACTTCTTCTTGATTAACTGTTTTTTCAGCAGCTAACTCTTTTGTGAAATCTTGAAACGTTGGTTCAAATCGATCACAATTAGGACAGTATTCTTCATTTTTTGTGGAGACATAGCCACAATTAGGACATTTTTTTCCTTTTTCCATTGTTTTATCACATTCCTATTTTAATTTTTCGGATTTTTTGAAATTGTAAATCAAGACTAGTTTATCATAAAATTGTGCTATTTTGTTAACTAAATTTCCCAACTCCCGCAAATCAGCAGTTAAAATGAAAAAACATTAAGGCCCTAACCTTGATGATAACTAGGCAGGCACTTAATGTTTAAATTTACTTAAGCTTTATCTTAAAAATATATTCTGAGGTTATTTCATTCACTTCCCACTCATAACGATAGCCATATTGAGTCAAAATCGTATCCACAATGTAAAGGCCCAAGCCATGACTTTGCTCAAACTCACTACTCGACTCTGTTTCAAAGGTGACAAATGGTGCAAAGATATTGGTCTCTTTAATGCGGGAAACCTCTTTTACTTGATTGCGAATCTGCCATTCCTCTTCAGTCGATATCACCACGATTTTACCTTGAGCAGGTGTGTACTTAACCGCATTTCCAACCAAGTTTGACAGCACCTTTTGGAGATTGCGCTTAGGGATTTGGACTAAGCCATTTTTTAAATGGCTCGTCTCTATCACAATGCCTTTATCCTCCAGCATATACTCATAAATCTCAATAACCTCTTCTGTCGCTTCTTTTAATTCCATTTGCCCTGAAAACATTACCGATTCTATCCGAGAAACTTCCAACATTTCATTCACTAAACGGCTCATACTCTGTAAGCGAGTATAACAGGCTTGTAGATAATGCTCGTGGTCTTCGTAGCCCTCTACATTGGCCATCATCCCTTCAAGCATCGTGGTCATTGCCATAATAGGTGTCTTTAACTCGTGAGTAGCTCCTCGCATAAAGACCTGACGATCCTCTTCTAACCGTTTAACAGTAGTCATCTCTTGATTCAATTTTTGTAAGGTAAATTGTAATTCTTGGTACATGTGATGAACACTGTTCTCTAGGTCTTGAATCTCATCGCCATCAGTCGCTTCATAGATCACAGGAACTGAGCTCGTTGACATAGCGTGAACGGTCTTGTTAAGTCGTGTAATTTTACGAGAAAAATAACGGGCATAGATAACTGAAATGACCGATGAAACAAACAGCCCGATGACAATGAAATAAGGAATGATGAGTAAAAAAACTCCCTTGATTTCATCTTGATTAACCGCAACAGGATAAAAAATTTCTACTTGGTACTTCGCCCCCTGATAAGTAACTGTTTTTTGACTTATTAGTGGCTCTGTTTGCTCAATGGTCTCGTCCCCTCTAAACTCAAATTCAGGTACTATTTCTATCGCATCAACTACCTCTAAATTTCCTTGAACGAGAGAATCCTCGGTGATGGAATCTGACATTGGTATTTCCGATTTCTGAATAGACAAGGTCGATATTTCTGGATAAATAACCTGATCCTTATACTTGATAAAAACGACATATCCTGCAACCATGTACTCACCAAGAAACTCTTGATTAATCCCTTCCTTTTCGACACTCTTATAAATCAGTTCCGCATTGTCTTCGAATTTTTTTTCCTGAGCACTTTCTAAAAATCGTGTAGCAAAGACTGAAAAAATCAGAAAGAATACCCCAATCGTAATCAAAATGGTCACCGTCGTAATGACCCATGTTTTCCAATAGAGAGACGTTTTTTTTATCCGATTCCTAATTTTTTCTTTTATCTTAAGAATCATAAACGCTCCACCTTATAGCCGATTCCCTTCACTGTTTTAATACAGTCAAGTGGGAGCTTTTTGCGAATATTTTTAATGTGAACATCGATATTTCGGCTATCACCGAAATAATCATACCCCCAAACCACGGTTAGTAGTTCTTCTCTAGAGTATACTTTGCCGCTATTTAGTAGCATCGTTTGTAAGATTTCAAATTCCTTAACCGTTAAATCGATCCCTTGTTCTTGATAATAAACCTCATAATTATTAACCAATAACCGCAACTCATGATACTGAATTTCTTTTTTCTGCTTCTCATATACTCGTCTCAGCAGAGACGCAATCTTATGAACTAAGATGGTCATCGAAAAAGGTTTAACGACGTAGTCATCAACACTTTGCTCAAAAGCATCTAGTTGAATTAATTCATCATTCAGCGCACTAATAATTAAGATTGGCACATCAGATTTCCGACGAATCCACTCCAAGACCTCTTCACCACCGATCCCTGGCAACATCATATCTAATAAAACTAAATGAAAATCAATCTCGGCAAATTCCTGCAATGCCTCTTCACCAGTTTCTACAGCAATCACCTGATAGCCTTCACGCCGTAAAAAATTGGTCATTGCACGGCGAATCTCTTTTTCATCTTCTACTAATAGAATCGTGTAAGTCATCTTGATAACTCCTTTTACTTGTAGGTCTTTGACACGTCACTCACAATTAATTGTTCCTTTATCATACTACATTTTTTCTGCTGAGACTTATTATTTTGTTAATTTCCGTTACTTATTCTCACTTCAACGGTGTAATCGAGAGGGACATAGACATTGTACGCACTCATACTCACGACCGTTCCCTTTTTCTCTTCTGAATTCACATACTTGATCGTGTAGTTAATGTTAGCCCCCTTTGAATGGTACTCGTCATAAAAAATCTTTTGCAAGGCGCCTTCTGTTTCTCCAGTAACATCCTTTAAATAAGGTCTTCCTTCAGAATAAGTCACCGACATCGCTAAATCATCTTTTTCCGTCAATACAGTTCCAGCCTCAATCGTTTGCCAAATTAATTGACCATAAGGGGCATCAGTGCTGTATTGATGTTTGACTGTCACCTGCAAGCTCTTTTGCGCAGCAGCTTCCTCAGGGGTCAATGTGCCGAAATCAGGTATGGTAATTGGTTTCCCTGCGGACACTTCGACTTCCATCTTAGTTTGCTTGGCAACTTTTTCCTTTGCAGCAATTGACTGCTTGATTATTTTACCGACTTCTTGATCCTGAGAGGCGACATCCTTATAGGTCATCTCAATACTATTGGTCTTCGCCCAAGTTTCAACATCACTTTTCATTTTGCCACTAAAATCAGGTACTGAAATATCTTTTTGATAGACCTCTTTCCCTTTAGAATAATAGAGAGTCCCACTATCTTTACGCTTAAAGGACTCTTTGGTGGCATCGCCTTTTAACTCCATCCGTAATAGCTTGCCCTTTTCCACTTCACCATTGTACTCGGTGACAAGTTTTAAATTATCGGTTTTATTCTTAGCGAGCCATTCCTCAGCTGCAGTGTGAGTCAATTGATTAAAATCAGGTAACACCACTTTCTCCTCTGGATCGGCCCCCTGACTGATCATAAAGGTTAACTCTTTGCCTTTACGCACCTTCTCACCTTTAGTAACTGGTTGCTTCAACACTTGATTGGCCTCTTTGTCTAATGAATATTCTTGCTTGGTTACAACGGTTATTTTATTCTGAGCGGCCCATTTTTGGACATCACTAATTGCCTTCCCTTGGAAATCTGGCATCTCAACATGAGTCATTTGATAAATTATTACAGTCCCGACTGTAATAATTATTATTCCTAATAAGCCAAGTAATGTCCATTTTTTTCGTTGCCGTTTTTTAAATGTTGGATCATGTTCTGTTTCTTCTTGAGAGTGACGAGACGTTATTTCCGCTACAGGTTGCGAACGTGTTACTCGTTGCGGGAGTTCACTGGGACTCTCAGTCGAACTCTGCTCGGTTGTTTCAGATGTTTCAGATGCTTCAGCCCCCTCGGTATCCTCTCCTCGCTCCTCTTCGACTGAATCAGGTGACTCTTTTTTGGCAACATTTTTTTCGTAATCACCTGATTGAAAATTAGATAAAAAACTACTCATATGGCGTCAACTTACCTTCCTTTAAGTAAAAAGTTTGATCAGAGGATGCAGCTATCTCTTGCGAGTGGGTAACTACAATCACGCATTTATTATGAATATGAGCCAACTCTTTGAAGATTTTTACAATCTCTTGTTCCATCCCTTCATCTAAATTTCCCGTAGGCTCATCAGCTAAAATAATATCAACATTTGTTGCTAAAGCTCTAGCAATCGCTACCCGTTGCTGTTCACCACCTGAAAGATGGGTAACAGCTCGGTCAGCCTTGGTTCTGACAATGCCTATATAATCAAGCAAGTTATAGGCGACATCCTTTTGATTGTCTGGCAGTTCGTTATCTGTAATTGCCATTGCCAACAACACATTTTCAACTGCAGTTAAATAGGGAATCAAGTTAAAGCTTTGAAAAATAATTCCAATTTTATTTCGGCGATACTCTTCAAGTCCAATTTGTTTAATGTCTTGCTGTTCATACAGAATCTCACCATTTTTAGGGGAATCTAAGGCACTAATTAATGAAAGATAGGTTGTTTTTCCAGAACCCGATTGCCCTAAGATGGTATAGAATTTTCCTTTATCAAAGGTGTTACTCACATTATTCAAAATAGTTCGTTTACGATCGCCATCTTGATAAAAATAATCTAATTGCTTCGTCTCTAAAATTGTCATAATTGTATTTTCCTCTCTACATCATAATTTTCTTCGGATTTAATCGAATCAGATAAACCATTGGAGCAATCGTCGCAACTAAAATTGTTCCTAAACCAACTAAGAAGAAACTAATGACATACTTACTACTTAATTTAACTTGATATTCTTTGGTAACATCATCAGCCGAAAGATTGCTACTGCTTTGATTGCCTCCCATGACCATCATCGTGCCACCAGCTTGGGCATCTTCCTTTTCAGCTTCCGCTTCAATTTGATTTTGGATCATTGAGCCAGAAATTCCCTTAGCTAAATAATTACCTGAAAACAATGACAAACTAATCGCGATAATTGCCACTACTACCACTTCTATAATCACTTGACCTAGCACTCGCTGACGCTTTTCACCAAGAGATAAATAAATGCCAAATTCATGCTTCCGGTCTCTCAAGAAGAGTAAGACGACTAAGCTGACGATTAACAATGAGGCGCCAACTGCTGCTACTAAAATATAGCCTGATAATTTTGACATTGATTTAATCGGTGCTGCGATTGAATTATATTGATCTGTTGAGGCCGTTAATTTGTAATCCTTAGGAACTAGCGGTGACATTTCCTTTTTAAAGGCTTCAGCAGCCTCTGGACTTTTCAAAATAAAGGTCGGTAAATAATAGGCTTCGCCATTTTCAGACGAGTCTGGACTTACTTTCGCCATTTCTTCATTATAAAAAGCATTTTCTTTTGTTGCTAAACCATTTGGCACGTATAAAGTGTTTTGGAATTGTGTATTATTAAAACCTGCCATTGGGTCCGCTTGTTTCGTTTCACTATCTGTTTTTTTCTCAGCCTCTATTGGTTCAAATATCCCAATAATTTCAATCGGAACATCACGACTAGCCACTGGCTCAGCTTGGGGATTAAAGCCTTGACTAAAATCAAACACGTTATTTTGATAGACTATTTTATCGCCAACGCTTAGATTATTTTCTTCGGCAACCTTTTTAGAAATAAGCCCCACACCGCTACCTTTTTCAATCTCTTCTTCTGTAAAGGCTCTACCATCTACTAATGCTGATTTCTTTTCTTTAAAGTCCAAGATTGGCGCATATTGAACACCTCTCATTTTTATTTCCATGCCTTTAACTTCACCACTTATCATAACGTCGTTCTTTTTTTCTGGGGCAAAAGCCTTGATATCTTTAAGCCCACCGTATAATTCCAGATTATAATCGTAATGCTTTACGTAATCAGATTCCCCAATTTTTTTTATCAATTCTTCCTTTAGCGGCTCCATTTTAAACTGCTCGCCATCTGCCATCGCAGATTCGATTGCTTTTGGGTCAACATCTATAGAAGCCGTCCCACCTAATTGCTTTTTGATACTCTTCTCTACATTTTGTGTTGCCTGTTGAATAGAAATTGCCCCTGCGATTAAATTACCTAAAATAAAAACAACTGAAAATAAAATTAGGGCTCTGCCTTTCCTTCTTGTAATGCTTAAAAATGCTCGTTTTGTAAAATTCATCTTGTAGTATTGCCTCCTTTATTAATCTACTAGCATCTTAACAAGCCAATATGAAGCTCATGTAAAGATAAAGTGTAGTGATGATAAAGTTGACTGAATCCTTATTTTTCCATTTTTTAACTTATTCTTAAAAAAACGTTTACAATAGGTGGTTTTTGTGGTATCCTTCGGTAAATAAAAAAGCCTACTCTTCAATTAAGATAGTAGAGATTGCTACATTTTATGATACTCTTCGTTGACTTTTAAAACCCTCGGGCTATGATATGACTGACTTTTGCTTTTTTACTTGAAAGCTATTTGAGCAATTTTACTACCTTAGTGTAATGTGACTGTTCTCGATACTCTTCGTTGACTTTTAAAGCCCTCGGGCTATGATGTGACAGGCTTTTACTTTTTTACTTGAAAGCTATTTAAGCAATTTTACTACCTTAGTGTAATGTGACTGTTCTTGATACTCTTCGTTGACCTTTAAAGCCCTCGGGCTATGGTGTGACTGGCTTTTACTTTTTTACTTGAAAGCTATTTGAGCGATTTTTCTACCTTAGTGTAATGTGTCTGTTCTTGATACTCGACTCAAACGTTTTTCTAATCCCATCATTAATAAATTCAAAAAAGCAGCTGAGATTTTTCCCAGCTGCTTTTTTTATTTTAGTTCAAACCCATCTATATCAAAACTTTCGACATATCCTTGTACCTGATTATCGACCATTTTAGCAGTAAAACTAACTTGATCACCTTTTTCTAAGAAGCCAGCTACTTGATAGTCATTTTCATTGACGATATACAACAAGCCATCCTCTAAAACAAATTTAATGATTGTCGCCTCACTCGTTACCATCGGTGCTGTTAAGCGAACGACTTTGCCACTAACTGTTACTTCCTTCACTTCCGATGTCGCACTGACATTGGTTTTCTTTTCTGCTAATTTTAAGCGGTAAGTTTGTAGTGTTTTATCGACCGTATCCTCCATTGCTAAGATGTCACTATCAGTGGCATTCACATACGCAATCTTTTTGAAGATACCGTTTTTGTCTAACATTGATACCACCCAAGTTGGAACCCCATCAATGTTATATAATAGAGGCATATTCCCTTCTAGTTTTTTCTCAGGAAACACAAGATCAACTAAATTAATTAACCCTTCACTGTCCATCATATTTTTCTTGCTATAATAGGTAATTTCACCTGTTCGAGCATTAATAAAAGAGTAGCCAATAGCTGAATCATCTGAACTTGATGGTGATGTAAAATCTGTAAAGTAAAGCATCTCACCCTTTTCATTAAAGATCGGCGTTACTTCATCTTCTGTGCCATTTTCCGTTGCCAATTTAACACCTTTTTTAGCCATTCGGCTGTTCAACCAACCGTTCTCATATTTTCCGTATACGCTATTCATCTCACTCGCCATTTCCGGGGAAATCGGCGCGTCGATGTATTCAGGTACATCATTCAAATCATAAACGGCAACCTTGCCATCAACTGTATCTAACACAGCAATTTTCATTTTTCGGTAGTTAGGATTCTCAGAAATCCCCCGCGGTTTATATAAATTTTGGACGTAGTAAGCATGCCCATCATCAGCGATTTCTAGCTGAGGTTCACCAATTGATTTATAAGTCGCTGTTGCAAAATAGATCTTTCGTTCAACATCTTTAAAGAAATAAGCACTAGGAATATAAGCCATTTTAGTTTTAACAGGCTCTGGTTGAGCGTAAACATCTGTGGCAGACATCTTCAAATAACCTTCTGATGCGCCCCCCTTGAGCCAACGCCAAAAGCCTTTAAATTCTAGTGGCGCAATATAAACCACCTCATTATTAACCTTCTGAACTTGTAGCTTACCCAAATCATAGAACTGTTGATTTTCAAATTGATTCATTGATTTTTTCATCTTATTGCGAACTGTTTTGGGAGGGATCGTCACTGGCGTATCCGCCTTATCAAGCTCTGGTGTATCTGTTCCCTCAACCAAATTTAATGTGCCATACACTTGTTTTTTACTGTAAATATCGTAACCAAAGGATGCACCGATCAATAAAACGCAAGCCACGATTAACAGAGCCACTTGTTTACTCAGACTCTTCTTACGGTCAATTACCAGCTCATCTACTTCATTAACTAAATAAACAATGCCAATTCCAAGTAGCCCTAATACAATATTTGTCATTAAATAATTAAACAAGGATTTACTTGGTAAGATAATCCAAATATAGACACTATTAATAAGTGTAATTAAAACAAGTAGTCCAATTAATATCTGCCACTGCCTTTTAGCTAGTGATCCTTTCTTTTTTACTAGATAACTTCCAACAATAATCAGTAATAAGATACTACTAATGCCTAACTGACTTAACATTTGTTTTTCCTCCTAATTAAATACAAAAACTCAAGTAGCTTCAGCTGTTACTCGCTGTCTACTTGAGTTTAAGTGTACCGTTTTTTTAGTCTTAACACAATCCGTCTCTAGTCTAATTATTTAGCTAATACTCGTTGATAACCGATTTTAATGTCGCGAAGGTTGCCTCTTTTTCTAGTAAAATAGCGATTGGATTTCCCCAGTCTGTAAATAGCACTAATTCCTCCTCACGTTTTCTCATAAAATACTGAAGTTGGTGAATTAGTTTACCAGTTTTTGTTGACTTGCTCCCCTTTGGTTGGTAATAATCAAAAAGTTGACTTCTGATTTGTTCCATCGTCTCTTCTAACTGATAGTAATAACTGATGAACCTGTCAGGCTCATCTAATGTTGGACTCGTCGTCACCTCAACTTGTTCAAGTAGTATCGCTAACTCGTTTAACAGCGTCATTTCATTAACCATCGTCCTGTGTTCCTTTCTTACTTAATCAGCACTTAGCGCTTCTACTGGGTCCTTTTTGGCCGCCATTCGAGCTGGTAACATTCCTCCCAACATGGTCAAAGCAATACTAACTACTGCCAATAAAAGAGCGTGAACTGGATCTAGTTGAGCGACATTCGCCATATCCGTCATGGATTCTAGAACACTGTTGACGGGAATGGTTAAAAGATAGGCTAGTCCGATACCTAACGCACCAGAACAGGTACCAATGATAAAGGTTTCCGCATTAAAGACACGCGTAATATCTTTTTTACGCGCTCCTAACGCACGTAAAACACCGATTTCTCTTGTTCGTTCCATTACAGAAATGTACGTGATAATACCGATCATGATCAAGGATACGACTAAGGATATTGCGGCAAAAGCCACCAAAATAATGGTGATGGCATCCAACACACTGCCCATCAATGACGTAACCGTTGCTGCCATATCCGTATATTCAATTCGCTCCTCTTCACTCTTCCCTTTGTTCCAGTCGTCAATATAGGCCAAAATGTCTTCTTTGGCAGCAAAATCTGTCGGATAGATGGTAATCATATCTGGACTGTCACTGTCACCGAATTTCGTCAATAGATGCTCTTTCGTAATACTACTGACGGCTGGGGCCATCGCTGTAACCGTTTCATTTGACATACGGCGATTAGTATCTGGCTGTACTGCTTCGGCCACAAATGATTCTCCTGTCATTACGTTATAATCTGCTTCACGCTGTGCCTTAACAATCGCTGACTCTTTTGCTAAGTCCATCATCTCTGTTCCAAAGGCTGATGAATATTTTATTCCCTCTGACAAACCTGAAATTTCTAATTCTTCTTTTCCCCGTATCACTCCTGTTACAGTCAAGGTCTTAGTGCCTTGATCTGCATAAAGAGTGGCTAATGTGTCAGTCTCCGCACCTTTAAAATACGTGCCCTCTTGCTGATAGTAAGCATCATTTGGAATAGCCTTTAATTGATAGCCAATCAACTCTTCGAAGCTCAGCGTAGCCCCATCTGAAAATCCTAGATTCATCAATAACTCGTTACTCAATTGATTATTTTCGCCCACTACTACGATTAGCTGGTCCTGCTTTTTGGGATAGCTTCCCGCTAATAAATCAAAGTTCTGTTTTAAAAAGCCACTTTGATCTGACGTATTAGGCATCGGGTAACTAACAAAATTAATGGTCTCCTGGTTGACCACTTTGACCTCTTCTCCTTGCTTTTGAAGAAGATTAAACCCACTGTTATAGCCATAATTAATGCCTGAAACTTTCTCAGGGGCTAATTTAGCTAGGTAGTCTAAAAAATCAGAGTTTAACTGATTATTATGTGGTTCCTGATCTGCTGATACTTTTTCTGCATAAATTTTTTGACTATTACGCTGCGCCTTTAACTTTGCCGATTCTTTCTCTGTCCCAAAAGGCTGTTGCGGTGGCCCAAACGTGGCTGTTGAAGCTACTTTGGAAATAGTTATGGGATACCCTGAAAGTGTGTCATTTTCAACAGAATTAATCTGTTTGTCAAAGCCGTTAGATAAAGCGAGAACTAACGCAATCCCAATAATGCCAATACTAGAAGCGAAAGCAATCAAACTCGTTCGCCATTTTTTGGTTGTGATATTTTTACCCGATAGCTTTAAAGCGTTCCAAAAGCTCATACTGGTTCGTCGCATCTGATAAGTCGTAGACGCTACAACCTCTTCCACGGGATTAGAATCATGAACAACTTCCCCGTCACGAAATTCAATAATTCGTGTGGCATATTCTGCTGCTAACTCTGGATTATGAGTTACCATAATCACCAATTTATCATGAGCAATTTCCGCAATCAGTTCCATGATTTGACCGCTAGTTTTAGTGTCAAGAGCTCCCGTTGGCTCATCTGCCAAAATAATATCGGGGTCATTAACTAAGGAACGAGCAATTGCGACCCGTTGCATTTGGCCACCTGATAATTGATTTGGTTTTTTGTGTAGATGCTCGCTTAAACCCACTCGGTCTAAAACAGATAAGGCACGACTTTTTTGTTCCTCCTTAGGTACTCCACTCAAGGTCATCCCCATCATCACGTTGTCCATAATAGACAGATGGCTTATCAAGTTGTAGCTTTGAAAAATAAACCCAACACTGTTGTTACGGTAAGCGTCCCAATCCTTATCCTTGAATGTCTGGGTCGATTGCCCGTTAATCAACAGCTCCCCCTCATCGTATTGACAAAGTCCACCAGCAATATTAAGGAGTGTCGTTTTACCGGAGCCACTCGGTCCTAAAATAGCAGCAAATTCACTTTTACGAAAAGTTAAATTCACGCCGTTGAGAGCTGTTTGCGTCACGTCTCCAGTGGTATAATGTTTATAAATCGATTTAAGTTCTAACATAGTTTTCTCCTTCTATCAGTTGTTAATCGTGAGTTTACCTTTGTAAGATAAACTCAATGTTAACAAGCTAAGGGAACACGAAAAAATCAGACTAAAGTCTGATTATATGAAAGGAGTCGTTTAAAAATGGCCACTATCTTAATCGTCGAGGACGATCCTCATACACAAGAATTAATGAGTATCTATTTAAGTAAAAATGGGTTTCAAACTGTAACTGCTAATAATGGCAAGGAAGCTTTAGAATTGATTGAGCAGCAACCTATCGCCCTTGCTTTAGTTGATATTATGATGCCTAAAATGACAGGCTATGAGTTTACAGAAACTCTGCGTCAGGCCAATTATCAATTGCCAATTTTGATGGTCACTGCTAAGGAAACCCCAAGTGAAATGAAAAAGGGCTTTTTAGTTGGTACTGATGACTATATGGTAAAACCAGTCGATCAAGAGGAAATGTTGCTTCGGATAAAGGCTTTACTACGACGCTCCAAAATTGTAGCTGACAGGCGAATTACCATTGGCGACGTGTCTGTTGATGCTGATAGCTTACAAGTCACTAAAGGTGAACAGAGATTGACCTTACCCCAAAAGGAATTCTTTCTGCTCTTTAAGCTACTGTCTTATCCAGGAAAAATTTTCACTCGCGTCCAATTAATGGATGATATTTGGGGCTATGATACTCAAACGGATGCTAAAACTGTTAATGTGCACATCAATCGATTACGAGAAAAATTTGCCGATTTCCCTGAATTTACCATCGTAACTGTTCGCGGATTAGGGTATAAAGCGGAGCGTGTCATATGATGAAACACAAGAAACGTTTTTCACTGACGATTGGCTTAGTTTTCTTTGTTTTCTTCATGATGATTATCTGTTTTTTAATAGTCGGTGGCTTAATTTTGATTTTAATTAAAACTAAGCTCATTAATTTTGTGCCTCGTTTTTCTCCTCCTTATCGGATTTTGGGGCCATTTATTATCATTTTTATTTTTAGTCTATTAATGGGCACCATGCTGACCATGCTTTTTAGCCGAAAAATGTTAGATCCCTTTAAGCGGGCAATAACAGCAATCAACCAGGTTGCCAGTGGCGATTTGGACACCACTCTACATTACGAGCGAGCGCCTTACGAGTTGATCGAATTAAGCCATAGCTTCAATCGTATGACTAAGGAGTTAAGTGGGATTGAAACCTTGCGCAGTGATTTTATCAATCACTTTTCTCATGAATTTAAAACACCGATTGTCTCTATTCAAGGCTTTGCAAAGCTCCTAAGGGACCCTGAGTTAAGCGAAGCTGAGCGCCAAAAATATATTGAGATTATTATCCAAGAATCTAGCCGTTTAACAACCTTATCAACCAATGTCTTAAACTTAACAAAGGTTGAGACTATTGAAATTTTAACGGAAAAGAAACAAATTCAGTTGGATGAACAATTGCGACAGGTCATCCTGTTACTTGAACCAAAATGGCAGGCTAAAGAAATTGAATTTGAGCTAAACTTACCTGAGACTCTCATCACCTCAAGCGATGATCTGCTACAACAAGTTTGGATTAACTTAATCGATAATGCGATAAAATTTTCACCTCAAGCAAGTGTTATTAAAGTGGAGCTGATTGACAATGATACACAGGTTGTCGTCACCGTAAGTGACAGTGGAGTAGGGATGGATAACGCCACTCAATCTTATCTTTTTAATAAGTTCTATCAAGGAGATGATTCTCATACAACTGAAGGAAACGGCCTTGGCCTTTCAATTGTGAAACGAATAGTTGAACTTTGTCAGGGACAGATTGAGCTGAAAAGTGAGCCAAATCAGGGCAGCTCTTTTGCCATTTCTCTACCTAAAAACCCAACTAATCACTAAACTGACTCCTTCAAGCGCTAAAAATATCCAATTGCGATTTTTAGCTCACATGATATACTTGATTCACTAGTGATTATTGAAAGGGACCTTAAACATGGCCAAACATCGTTTTTTTTATGGGTATAAACGTGATTTTGCCCGCTTTATATCGTCGCACTTGTCGAGTATTCAACTGATTGTCATCTATTACGCAATCCTAACAGTTATTTCCTTCGCATTATTGAAGCTACCTTTTTTCCGTCATTCAGGCGTACATACCACGCTTTTAGACGATTTATTTATGGCAATTAGTACCGTCAGTGTGACTGGCCTAAGCACCTTTAATATTAATGAAGTATTCAATGATCGAGGCGTTTTACTGCTTGAAGTGCTGTTTCAAGTGGGTGGATTAGGAATTATGATGGTCTCAACCTTCTTCTTGATTGTTTCAAAACGCAAGATTTCCTTAAAACAGCGACAGCTGATTATGACCGATATGAACCAGCCAAAACTCAGTGGTATCGTTCGTTTAATCCGCACCACTCTCGGGATTTTATTATGGATTCAGTTACTTTTTGGCGGGATTTTCTCCGTGCATTTCTATCTTTCCAACCATCATGCAACGATTCGTGATGCGATTTTCTATGGATTTTACCAATCCATCTCGGCTGTAACCAACTCTGGCTTTGATGTGACTGGTGCCTCCATCACGCCTTACGCGGATGATTATTTCTTTATTATCTGCATCATCATCTTAATTATGATTGGTGGCATTGGCTTTCCGGTTATTATGGAAATTAAAGAATGGCTCTTTTTTAAAAAGAAACGTCGAGGCTTTCCTTTCCGTTTTTCATTGTTCAGCAAACTAGCAATTTGGGCGTTTCTCATTCTCTTTCTTGTCGGCACAGTGCTTATTTATTTTTTAGAGCGGCAACATCTTTTTGCTGATATGGATGAAACCCAGCGTTGGATAACGTCAATGTTTTACTCCATGACTACTCGTAATGCTGGTTTACAAATGAATGATTTAACAACTTTCCAAACGCCGACTTTATTAGTTTTTTCGACTCTGATGTTTATCGGCTGTAGCCCAAGCTCAGTTGGGGGTGGCGTGCGAACAACTACTGTCGCAATAGTCGTTTTATATCTATTTTCCTTCATCAAAAGTGAAGAGAATATCAGTATTTTCGGTCGACGCATTTCTGAGGAGGATATAAAAAAAGCCATTGTGGTCTTCAATCTATCGCTACTTATGTGCTTCTTCTCAGTCATGACCTTGGCGGCAACTGAGAAGCACTCACTGATTTCCATTGTCGTCGAAGTTGCTTCTGCCTTTGGAACAACGGGGCTCTCTATGGGTATCACTGATGACTTATCAGTGATCGGTAAAATTATTATCGCTGCTCTGATGTTTATCGGGCGGGTGGGCATGCTTTATACCTTGATGCTTTTTGTACCTAAAGAACTACAGGATAAGGGGTATCTCTATCCGACTGAAAAAATTATTATTGGCTAAGCTTCGCTAACAAAAGAGCACCTTTAAGTGAATACAACTAAAGAGAGTCAGTCTTAATAAAAACTAGTTTTTTATTAAGACTGACTCTTCCTATAACCAAAAGCATTAAAAAAAGACTAAATATATGGTATGATGAGTTGGATATAAAATTAAGTTTTCGATGACTTAACGTCATTGTTAGCAGGAGGAATTAAGCATGACCTTAAGAAGTCAGTTAGCCACGTTGGTAGGAAAATCAAGTCAATGGTTTTTACAAACCTTTTTGAAAGGTGGGAGCAGTTTACCTGGTAAACTCGCCTTGACAATTGATCCCAATATTTTAGATAGCTTAGCTAAAGATTTTGAAGTGATTGTTGTCACTGGGACAAATGGAAAAACCTTAACAACGGCTTTAACTGTGAACATTTTAAAACAAGAATTTGATAATGTGCTGACTAACCCCACTGGAGCAAATATGGTCCAAGGGATTGTTTCAACCTTTCTTTCTGCCAAAAATAAAAAAGGTCAGAAAAAATTTGCAGTACTCGAAATTGATGAAGCTAGTCTGAGTAAAGTAACGGAACATATTAAACCAAAACTTTTCTTGTTTACTAATATTTTCCGAGATCAAATGGATCGTTACGGTGAAATCTACACGACTTATCAATTAATTGTTGACGGTGCGGCGAAAGCCCCTGATGCAACTATTTTAGCTAATGGCGATCTGCCAATTTTCAATTCAATTGAGACAGTCAATCCTCGTCGTTATTTTGGTTTTAATCATCAAGCTGACGGTGAATTAATGGCACACTACAATACAGATGGGGTTGTCTGTCCAAAGTGTCATCACATCCTACACTATCACATGATTACCTATAGTAACCTTGGTAAGTACTATTGCCCAAATTGTGACTTTAAACGTCCTGAGCTAGATTATCAGTTAACCGAGCTCGGACAAATGACTAATACATCTGCCGAATTTACTATTGATGCTGAACCTTACACGATTGAAGTTGGTGGCTTATACAATGTATATAATGCTTTAGCAGCAACTGCTGTAGCTGAATATTACGATGTCTCACCAGAAAAAATCCGCGCAGGTCTCGCATATGATGAAAAGATTTTTGGTCGCCAAGAAGTGATTACAATTGATGGCAAGCAGTGTACTTTAGTTCTTGTAAAAAATCCAGTCGGTTTAAATCAGGTAATCGATATGATTGACCTAGCACCAAAGCCTTTTTCACTCGTTAGCTTACTTAACGACAACGATGCCGATGGTATTGATATCAGCTGGATTTGGGACGGCAATCATGAGGCCTTTGCCGAAATGGGTATCCCTCAAATCATTACCGGAGGAATCCGCCGAGAAGATATGACTCTTCGTCTGAAAGTAGCCGGCATTCCTGACGATCAGATCAAAGAAATCGATAGCCTAACAGGTGTCATTGATGAGATTAAACAGCTACCGACCGAACAAGTCTTTATTTTAGCCACGTACACAGCAGTTCTGCAACTCCGCAAAGAATTAGCGAATCAAGGCTACATCAAAGGAGGAATGTAAGATGGAATTGGAAATTAGAGCCTGCCATCTTTATGGCAATCTGCTTAATACTTATGGCGACAATGGAAATATGTTGATGTTGGCCTATGAAGCTAAACAATTGGGTGTGTCCTTTACATCAGAAATTATCAGTGTTTATCAAGACTTCAAGCCTGAGAATTATGATTTTGTTTTCTTCGGTGGAGGACAAGATTTTGAGCAACTGATCGTCTCAAAAGACTTACAATCAAAAAAAGAGCCTCTGACTCGCTATATCGAAGAGGACGGAGTCATGCTAGCCATTTGTGGTGGGTACCAAATGCTTGGTCATTACTATATGGGAGCTCACGGAGAGAAAATCCCTGGGATTAGCGCACTCGATCACTATACGTTAAGCCAAGACAATAATCGTTTTATTGGGGACGTTGAAATCTACAATGAGGCGTTCAAAGAAACCTACAAAGGCTTCGAAAATCACAATGGCAAGACTTATCTTGGTAAAGGCGAACGTCCTTTAGGCCTGATTAAGGCTGGCTACGGAAACAACGGAGAAGACAAATCGGAAGGTGCTATTTACAAAAATACTTTTTGCAGTTACTTCCATGGGCCTCTCCTTGCCCGCAATCCCCACTTAGCAAAACGATTAATTCATCTCACTTTAACAAAAAAATATGGTGAAGACGTCTTTACCGATTAATTTGATAAAAAAAAACCAGTAGCAAGGAGAAAACAGCTCCCTTTCTACTGGTTTTTTTAAATCATTTAAATTTCATTAGGATTCTCTTCGTGCTCAAAAAACTCACGAGTAAAGCCTTCACCAATAACGCTTTGAGCATCATTGATAATCACAAAAGCAAGTGGATCAATCTCGTCAATCAGCTTTTGAATAGGCAGTAACTGCTGACGACTGATCACAACGTATAACATCTTCTTTTCATTCTTTTTGTAATGACCAGTGGCATTAATAATCGTAATTCCACGTTCTAATTGTTGGCTAATTTCTTCTGCAATTTGCTCATGTTTTTCTGAAATAATGGTGACAGTTTTCTTAGGGTTGCCCCCTTCTAAAATGAAATCCAATAATTTCGTTGAAACGGCTAAAGAAACAATCGTAAACATCATACTTTCCAAACCAATGACAAACACTGACGGAATCACCACAATTAAATCAAAAAATAAAAGAGCATAACTCGTGTTCCACCCTAAATACTTATTGGCTAATTTAGCTAATATCGCACTCCCTGCCGTCGTTCCATTCCCTTTCATGATTAAGCCCATACCGACACCCATCAGTGCTCCCGCGCCCATCGAGGCAATAATGACCTCGCTTGTCTGGACGACCAATTGATCCGTCAGTTTCAAGAAAACAGACATGGCTACCACTGCATAAAGAGTATAAAAAACCGTTTGTCTATCTAAAAATTTATAACCAATCACTAATAACACGGCATTAATAAGGACGTTGGTTAACGCTGGAGACAAGCCGTTCGTATAATAAAGTATCATCGTTAAGCCAGTTACCCCGCCTTCGCCTAAATTATTTGGCAAGGCCAGTGAATTAACCGCAATCGCAAAAATAAACGCTCCTAAGGTAATTTTAATCACATTGAATAGTAATTGTTGGTATTTTTTTTCCATCATATCCCCCCCTAAATAACAAACCTAAACTCACTCTAACTTTGACAAAAAAAAGTGAAAAAATTAGAATAACGGGTCACAAATAAGACTTTTTGTCCGCAAAAAAAGACGCAAATTGACGTCTTCTTACAAGATACTAAATCTTTCTGAGTTTTGCAACTGATCTAGCTTTTTTTCTTAGATTCTGAGATTATTCTTATTTATTTAACTATGCTAAAATAAGGCTAATAATTAGCTATACTTGCCATCAAAAAGGAGGATGTGTTATGCAAATTGAACCCCGAGTCGGTGTTGGCGCCATACTTTTCAATGATCGACATGACGTCTTACTTGTTCTAAGAAGAAAAGCTCCTGACGCAAATCATTGGAGCTTACCTGGAGGCAAAGTTGACCTCTATGAAACAATTGAAGAAGCAGCCATTCGAGAAATAAAAGAAGAATTGACGGTCGATATCAGCTTAAGCAAATTAGTCTGCGTCACAAACCATATTCTAAAAGAAGCAGATACTCATTTTGTTTGCCCAACATTTTTAGCCACCATAACCGCAGGTATAGTTCACAACAATGAACCTGATAAACTTGCCGCAATCGAGTGGTTTCCTCTTGATCAGCTACCGTCTCCCTTAACCTTTACAACCACGAACGCCTTGAAATATATATAAAAAAAGGACGAGACTTTTATCTCATCCTCTTCTAATTTTACGAATATTATGTGACAAACGCGCTCCAAAAGTCTGCTCACTACGTTTTACTACGCTACGCTTCGTTGTCCTAAACTTCTAAGCAACTAAAGTTGCAAGCCATCATTCTTTGGGCTTTAGCCCTTA